>CAMBJF010000018.1 GCA_945867875.1 uncultured Ruminococcus sp.
GATTTTTTGCGTTTTGCGTGGCAGTTTTTTGCGTTTTGCGTGGCAAGCTACAATACGGTATGATTATGGTAATAAAAATTGCATTAATAAGGAGTGTCGTATATGACCAATTCAGCCGTTTTAAACAAGCCAAAGCTCTCAGCAAAGACTCAGATCATTGCCGCAGTCACAGCCGTTATCGCAGCGGTCGCACTGCCCCAGATATTCCACATTATGGGGGCGATGTCGGGTCTCGGAACAAAGCTCGGTGAGGTATTCCTCCCTATGCACCTTCCCGTGATACTTGTGGGTCTGCTGGCAGGACCATATGCGGGAGCTGCTTCGGGACTTCTCAGCCCCCTCGTAAGCTTCGGGCTCACAGGTATGCCCACAGCGGCAATGCTCCCCTTTATGATGATCGAGCTGTGCGTTTACGGTCTTGTTTCGGGACTGCTCA
The DNA here is from genome assembly GCA_945867875.1 of uncultured Ruminococcus sp. Lineage (GTDB taxonomy): Bacteria > Bacillota > Clostridia > Oscillospirales > Ruminococcaceae > Huintestinicola. The sequence continues at coordinate 437 of CAMBJF010000018.1, forward strand.
GGAATACCAGACTTCCGGTTATCGCAAAGGTGCTCATCGCTCAGATAAGCGGACGTGCCGTAAGAGCCGCTGCTATCGCATTTGCGGTGTATGTTCTCGGAAGTGACAAGATTCCCCTCTCCGTGATATGGACGAGCATTTCTGTGGGAATTTTCGGTCTTGTTCTCCAGTGGACATTTATTCCCCTTGCCGTTTACCGCATCGAAAACAGAATCAAAGAATAATATTGTGATGATATCTGCTGCCGTGCCGATGATTCGGTGCGGCAGCTTTATTTTTTGGCGGATTTTTGATAATATGCTTGCATTCGGTCAAGATTTATGGTATTATATATGATAGGGAATACTGATTTTATCCCGTATTCGGTATAAATCGGTAAAAATGCCTTTAGGGGCAAATATGCCGCAGTGCTGCGGTAAACAGGGAGATTTGACTATGCCAAAAAGACAGGATATCAACAAAATTATGATAATCGGCTCAGGTCCTATTATCATCGGTCAGGCGTGCGAGTTCGACTATTCGGGCACTCAGGCGTGCAAGGCGCTCAGAAGCCTTGGCTATGAGATAGTTCTCGTAAACTCCAACCCCGCCACCATTATGACAGACCCTGATGTTGCTGACATCACCTATGTTGAGCCTCTTAACTTAAAGAGACTCACTCAGATAATCGAAAAGGAGCGTCCCGATGCACTGCTGCCCAATCTCGGCGGTCAGTCGGGTCTTAACCTCTGCTCCGAGCTTTCCGAGGCAGGCGTTCTGGACAAGTATAATGTTAAGGTAATAGGCGTTCAGGTGGACGCTATCCAGCGTGGCGAGGACAGGATCGAATTTAAGAACACTATGAACAGTCTCGGCATAGAAATGGCACGCAGCCAGGTAGCATATTCCGTTGACGAGGCCGTTAAAATTGCCGAAGAGCTTAAATATCCCGTTGTTCTCCGTCCCGCTTACACTATGGGCGGCGCAGGCGGCGGTATGGTGTATAATGTTGATGAGCTTAAGGTCGTATGCGAAAGAGGTCTCCAGGCAAGCCTTGTTGGACAGGTGCTCGTTGAGGAATGCATAAGCGGCTGGGAAGAGCTTGAACTTGAAGTTGTAAGAGACGCCGAGAACAACATAATCACCGTTTGCTTTATCGAAAACATCGACCCCATCGGCGTTCACACAGGCGATTCCTTCTGCTCCGCTCCTATGCTCACAATTTCCGAGGATGTTCAGAAGAAGATGCAGGAGCAGGCTTACAGGATAGTTGAGGCTATCGGCGTTATCGGCGGCTGCAACTGCCAGTTCGCTCACGACCCCGTTTCGGGCAGGATCGTTGTAATTGAGATAAATCCCCGTACATCACGTTCCTCCGCTCTTGCTTCCAAGGCAACAGGCTTCCCCATTGCCCTCGTTTCCGCAATGCTCGCCTGCGGTCTTACATTAAAGGAAATTCCCTGCGGCAAGTACGGCACACTTGACAAATATGTTCCCGACGGAGATTATGTTGTTATCAAGTTCGCCCGCTGGGCTTTTGAGAAATTCAAGGGCGCAGAGGACAAGCTCGGCACTCAGATGAGAGCGGTAGGCGAAGTAATGAGCATCGGCAAGACCTACAAGGAGGCTTTCCAGAAAGCTATCCGCAGCCTTGAAACAGGCAGATACGGTCTTGGTTTTGCCAAGAATTTCAACTCTCTTTCCAAGGAAGAACTTCTTGAAAAGCTGAGATTCCCCTCCAGCGAAAGACAGTTCATCATTTACGAAGCACTCCGCAAGGGCGCTACTGTTGATGAGATTTATGAGCTTACTAAGATAAAGCACTGGTTCCTCGAGCAGACTCTCCAGCTCGTCAATGAGGAAGAGGAGCTTATGAAGAACAAGGGACAGGTCCCCGATGAAAAGGCTCTGAAGCAGGCTAAGCTTGACGGCTTCAGCGACAGATATCTGAGCCAGATTCTTGCAGTCCCCGAGGAAGATATCAGAAACGCAAGATACAAGTATGGTATCCGTGAGGCCTGGGAGGGCGTTCACGTAAGCGGCACAAAGGACGCTGCATACTATTATTCCACATACCACCTCTCCGAGGACAAGAGCCCCGTTTCCGACAAGAAGAAGATTATGATACTTGGCGGCGGCCCCAACAGAATCGGTCAGGGCATTGAGTTTGACTACTGCTGCGTTCACGCCGCTCTTGCTCTTAAGGACCTTGGCTTTGAGTCCATTATCGTTAACTGCAACCCCGAAACTGTTTCCACAGACTATGACACCTCCGACAAGCTCTATTTTGAGCCTCTTACCCTTGAAGATGTTCTGAGCATTCACGAAAAGGAGAAGCCTGTGGGAGTTATTGCTCAGTTCGGCGGTCAGACTCCCCTTAACCTTGCGGCTGACCTGAAAAAGAACGGCGTAAACATTCTCGGCACATCTCCCGAGACCATTGACCTTGCTGAGGACAGAGACCACTTCCGTGCAATGATGGAGCGTCTTGGAATCCCTATGCCTGAGTCGGGTATGGCTGTAAATGTTGACGATGCTCTCGAAATTGCCAACAGAATTGGCTACCCTGTAATGGTTCGTCCCTCCTACGTTCTCGGCGGAAGAGGTATGGAGATAGTTCACGATGACGAGATGATGAAGGTGTATATGTCTGCGGCTGTAGGCGTTACTCCCGACAGACCTATCCTCATCGACCGCTTCCTCAACCACGCTACAGAGTGCGAGGCTGACGCTATCTCCGACGGCGAGCACTGCTTTGTTCCCGCTGTTATGGAGCATATCGAGCTTGCAGGCGTTCATTCCGGCGACTCCGCTTGTATCCTCCCCTCCAAGAACCTCACCGACAAGCAGGTGGAGACTATCAAGGACTACACAAGAAAAATTGCCGTTGAGATGAATGTATGCGGTCTTATGAATATGCAGTATGCGATCGAGGGGGACACTGTTTATGTTCTTGAAGCAAACCCCAGAGCCTCCCGTACAGTTCCCCTTGTTTCAAAGGTATGCAGCATTAATATGGTAAGACTCGCTACCGAAATTATGACAGCTCCCTTTACGGGCAGAAAGTCTCCCGTTCCAGAGCTTCGTGACAAGATAATTCCCCACTATGGCGTTAAGGAAGCCGTGTTCCCCTTCAATATGTTCCAGGAGGTTGACCCCGTTCTCGGACCTGAGATGCGTTCAACAGGCGAAGTTCTCGGACTTTCCTCCTCCTTCGGTGAGGCATATTACAAGGCACAGGAGGCAACTCAGACAAGACTTCCCGAGGAGGGCACAGTTCTTCTCAGCGTATGCGACAGAGACAAGCCCGAGCTTGTTCAGATCGCAAGGGATTTCTATGACCTTGGATTCAAAATTCTTGCAACGGGCAAGAGCTACGAGATGATAATTGACGCAGGTATCCCCGCAAAGAGGATATTCAAGATCTACGAGGGTCGCCCCAACATTGCTGACGAAATAGCAAACGGCGAGATACAGCTTATCATCAACACCCCCGCAGGCAAGACAAGCGCTTATGATGACAGCTATATCCGCAAGGAGGCTATCAAGCACAGAGTGCCCTACATCACCACAATGGCTGCCGCAAAGGCAAGCGCAGAGGGCATCAAGGCTGCAAAGCACAACACTCACATCGGCGTCAAGTCTCTTCAGGCTTTCCACGATGAGATAAAGTAATAACCGAATTATTCGCCCCCGTGAAGTAGCTTCACGGGGGCTTTTCTATAGCATATCGCTTATATGCAGAAAAATATATACGCCAATATGTAAAATATACTTGACATTATGTAAAATATGTGCTATTATGTATTTAAAGGCAAAGGAAAGGCGGCGGTATGTTGGCAAAAAATCTGAAACTGAAATCCGCTCGTGCGGCTCTGGATATGTCACAGCAGGAGCTTGCCGACAAAACAGGCGTATCACGGCAGACTGTGAACGCTATCGAAAAAGGTGACTACAACCCTACTTTAAAGCTTTGCATTGATATCTGCAAGGTGCTTGGCAAAACACTTGACGAACTTTTCTGGGAAAGCGGGGAACAGGATAATGAGTAAAAATAATGACAAACTTTTTGACCTTGAGTCTATCGGCATTGAAAAGCAGGAAACAGCGGGCTCTCTCATAAATGACAAGGACCTTGACGAGATGCAGAAAGCCGAAACTCACAAAATTACCTTTCGTCTTTTTTCCGATTCCGTATGGCTTTATCTGATACTTTCATTTGTGATGATAGGTGCCGCCGAGATCGGTGACAGCGTAAATTCTTCTCTTGCCGTTTTCGGCATTATAACCGAGGCCCTTGACTGCATATTGTACATTTTTTACGCCGCAATGACATCATCAAAGGGCATAATGCGCTTTAAATTTGCAAAAGCTGTGGGAACAAAGCGGTATTTTTTCTGCTGGCTTTTTATTGGCATAATGTACACTTTCTTTATTGCAAGCCTTGATATATATTTCAGAATATCTGTGGGCATATGGTATCTGACTATGTGCATAGTTTCGCTTTTTGCGATAAAAAACAACAAGGTGCTTGAAAAGATAAACGAAGAGGAGCAGGAGGAAAATCAAGTCAAGTAACCTAATATTTACATCTTATCCGATAGTCTGAAGGAGGGTATGCTGAAATGAATGAAAACAAGTTTCCTGTATTTACATATTTTATAAAAAACTATATTCCAATGGAAAAAAAGTGCTCTGAGTTAATGATAGCATTTAAGTTTGAACCCCAAAATATGCGTATGGAACTAAAAAATGAGGTCTTAAAATTAAAAGAAACCTGCTAAGAAAAATCAATAGGCAAAATGAACAAAGTTGAGAAAAGAAGCAAGGGGAAAAACGATATAGCAAAGCTGACGTTTGAAGGAAGTATTCAAACGTCCGAAGAGTATGTACTTGAGACTGCAATCAACGTTCTGAGTAAAGCTCCATAACCTTGCCGTAGTAAACCCGAAGGAATTTGTTAAGCCCCGCAATCATTGCTTCTTTGCCGCATTTACCTTCACTGTGTTTCTTCTGAATAAAGTCATAAACATCGTTGTCGGCAGGTTTGTGTTTGATTAAGGATTGCATAATCTCGTAGCCTGTTTTTCGCAGATAACTGTTTCCACGCTTGGATATATGACGCTCAGAAGCGTGGAATGCACCCGACTGATACGGCGGAGCGTCAATACCTGCATAGGCAATGAGAGAGTGCTTGTTTTTGAATCTGCGTACATCGCCAATTTCAGCAATGATACGTGGAGCAAGTGTATCGCCGATACAATCCATTTCCTTGACAACAGAATATTCAGGCAAGGTGTTGCAAAGTTCCTGCATTTGTGCTAAAATGGTATTGCGTGATTCCTCTATTGAGTGAATCAGCTTGATGGCTTCACTAACGGCAATTTTGACGGATTGGGAGTTAGGAAGCGTAGGGATACCGTTTTGAGCAAGGGCAAGGATTTCCGCTGCCTTACGCTCGTTTAAGCGGTATCCCTTTTTCTTTGCCCATTTGCAGTAATCAGATGTAAATTTCCTTTCTCCCATATCGAGAATATTCTGAAAATGAATATATCGACTGACAAACTCGGTCAGCTTGTGATTTTCGCCTTGATTTGAAAGAACATCATTGATTTTGGGCATAACTTGGTCAAGAAGATTGGAGAAGTTCACCTTTGATTTAACAAGCATACCTGTAACCTGATAATACTGACGTGCAAGAAATTTAAGTTCATCGTATATAACATCAGAGGGATAAGCCTTAACAAGCTCGTTCCAGTATGTAATACCGAAAGCTGCGATTTTAATCGAGTCAATTTTATCGGTTTTCGCACGTCTTATGCTTTGCGAGCAGAATTTCTTCATACGCAAGGCATTTATACAGCATACAAAAATGTTGTGAGAAGATAAATAGGTCGCAACAGGAAGATGATAGTGACCTGTATCCTCCATAACAACACGGGTTTCTTCATCGAATGATTTGATGAGAGAAATAAGAGAATCCAGTTCGTCGGCAGTGTGATTAATATCAAAGGGTGATTCAAGTATTTCGCCGCAAGGCTTCATAATACAAACAGTACTTTTTCCTTTTGATACATCAATTCCTACACTAATCATGATAAATCCTTCTTTCTGATGTTTTGTAATGTTTCCGCTCAGGAGCTTATTAAAATTCATTTTGGTTAGTGATGCGAACGCTGCTGTAAACACAGCAGGTACAACCTGCTTAATCGAATTTTATAACAAGAAGGCGGCTGACACTTTCTATTACGAACGCTTAGTTCTAAGGAGGTGCCGTCAGTCCATTACCTTCTTATTATATCAAAATAAGCATAGCCTGTCACCACTGTAGTCAGCAGTTTGGACTATGCTAATATTATACCAAATGGAGGTAAGTGATGTTCAGGCTTATTTAATACATAATTCTTTCATACGTATGAATCAAAAACAGGTTATTAAATTTTTAGATGATATTTTAAACGTACTGGATTCCGAATAAAAGGCATAGCAAAGCCCTCCTATGGTATTTATTTTTACCATAGAAGGGCTTTTTCTATTGTCCGTTTTTTATTCACTCGGAGTATTGTTGTCCTCTCCCTGCTCATCGGGAGATATATCATCGTGAGATGATCCATTTTCCGAAGTCTGAGCATCATCGTCGGGAGCTTCATCTGAATGCTCATCGCCGTCAAGTCTGCGGTGAACATCATTTTCAAGGAGCTTATATACCGTTGCCGCCGCAGGAACGCCAAGGAGCATACCGCCGATACCTCCAAGTCCGCCGCCTACGGTAACCGCCGCAAGCACCCACATTCCGGGCAGTCCCACAGATGAGCCTACCACCTTCGGATATATCACATTGCCCTCCACCTGCTGGAGTATCACGAGAAAAATGAGGAACCACAATGCCTTTATGGGGTCAACCACAACTATCATCAGTGCGCCCACAGCCGCTCCGATGTATGCGCCCACAATGGGGATAAGGGCGGTTGCGCCGATAAGTGTGCCGATAGTGGAGGCATAGGGAATGCGGAGTATCGCCATACCGATCGCACAGAGCAGTCCGAGAATGACCGCCTCGGTGCACTGACCCACGATAAAGCTTGAAAAGCACTTGTCGGCAGTGGCGCAGAAATAGCGGAAACGCTCCTCGCTTTTTGGCTTCATATAGCTTCGCATCAGCCTGTCCGCCTGAGCGGCAAGCTTTTCTTTATTAAAAAGAATGTACACCGCAAAAATAAGCCCCACGACGAAATTCACCACTCCGCCAAAGAATGACGAGATCACGCTGAGCGCGGAGGAAAATGCGCCGTTTTTGGCAAAATTTATAACAGTCTCGGTGATGTTTTTGATGTCAAATTTTTTCGGGTCAATGTTCTCTCTGATAAATTCGCCTGCCGCAGGGAATTTCACCTCCGCCTCCGCAAGCCATTCCTGAGCTGTGGCGGCATAAACGGGGAATGAATCGCTGAGGACACGGAAAATATTGCTTATCTCGGGGACAATAATGACGATTATGAGGATGATGAGGAGTATCACTGCAAGGAGGGACAGCACAAGGCAGACAGGTCGGCGTGACGCAATGACCGCACGCTTTCGAGAGTTCGGGAAATATATTTTCTCCAGTCTGCGCATTATGAGGTTGAATGCATAGGCAAGGGCACAGCCTATGACGAGGGGGGAGATTATGCTGAGCACCGCTCCCACGGCGGCGGCGACGCTCTTGAAGTATATTATCAGAAGCACTGCCGCCACGGTGAGGAGAAGAAATGGTATATATCGCTTTATCCGCTTTTTTTCACGTTCGTTCATATTTTTTATCCTTTCATTATGTTACAGAAGAGGAGCTATGAGGCGCAGGAGTGCGTCAAACATCGTTCCTCGGTAATACTGCCTGAGATTTTCCGCTGTAATTTCCCTGCACTGCTCAAAGGTGGCAAGGCAGTCATTTTTCAGCTCCGTCACCGCATCACAGCCGTAAAGGAGCGTGCCGCATTCAAAGTGTAAAAACAGGCTTCGGTAATCAAGGTTTATTGTTCCCACAACGCCGATCTTGTCATCGCTCACAAAGCTTTTTGCGTGGATAAATCCCGGGGTGTACTCGAATATCCGAACGCCTGCCCTGAGAAGCGGCATATAATTTGCTCGGGTCATTCGGTAGATTATCCGCTTGTCGGGTATTCCCGGGGTCACAAGGCGGACGTCAACTCCCCTTTTCGCCGCAAGGCACAGGGCGTTTTTCATTATGTCGTCAAGGATAAGGTAAGGGGTGTAGATGTAAACGTATTTCTCCGCACGGCTGAGAATTTCGATATACACATTCTCGCTGAGGGCTTCCCTGTCAAGAGGGGTGTCATAAAAGGGCTGGACATAGCCTTTGGAAATGTATCTGCTGCCATATACCTCAGGGGAATATTTCACGATATCTGCCTTGATGTCCGTGTCGATAAAGCTGTGCCACAGCTCCAGAAACATCTCTGTCAGGTTCATAACTGCGTCCCCTCGGAGCATAACGCCTGTGTCCTTCCAGTGACCGTAGGGAGAGGTTGCGTTGATGTATTCATCAGAAATGTTTATGCCGCCGTTAAAGCCTGTGTGACCGTCGATAACCAGAATTTTGCGGTGGTCACGGTTGTTCATCACAAGGGAGAGGACGGGCACAACGGGGTTAAAGGCAAGACATTTTATGTTCGGGTGCAGTCTTTCAAGCACCTTGTAATATTTGGGCGGCAGCAGCGCCACACAACCCATATCATCGTAAATTATGCGTATCTCAACGCCGTGCTCCGCCCTGTCAAGGAGAGCTTCCAGCATTTCGTCCCACATTTTTCCCGGAGCGATGATGAAATATTCAAGGAAGATAAAATGCTTCGCCCTGCGAATTTCAGAGAGCATATCAGCAAACATTTCCTCACCCACAGGGTAGTATTTCGCCTCGGTGTTGGCATAAACGGGATAGCCGCTGAGATTTTTTATATACCTGCATATCTGATAGCTTCGGGGATCAGCATCCCCGAGCCTGTCCCCCTCCTCGCCGTAGCTTGAAAGCATCGGCAGATAGCGGCTCTTCGTGTTTTGTATCATATTGTTCATATGCTTTGAGGGCTTTTTGTTTCCCGCAAAAAGGTAAAGCAGTCCACCGAAAATGGGCAGCAGCATTATGAGGATTATCCAGACTATTTTGTAAGCGGGGTTGTCCTCCTTGCAGATGATAAACAGCACTATCCCAAGGCTCAGTACACGGAACACCACGCTTATCCACGTTGAATATGCGGAAAGCTTCATTATGCTCACCACTATCCACGCTATCTGCAAGATGAGGAAAAGCGCCGTGAAAAGTATCCTGTTTACAGCAAGCCTGCGGCAGTTTATTTTAAGCTCCGAGCTTGTCATTTTTATTATCCACTTCCTTTATTTCTGATCTTTAAGTTCATTTATCTTGTCACGGAGATATGCGGCGTGCTCAAATTCAAGAAGCTTTGCGGCTTCCTTCATCTGAACGGTAAGCTTTGCGATAAGGTCGTCACGCTCCTTTTTCGTCAGGCGCTTCTGCTCCGTTTTTCCCTTGACCTCTTCCTTGGTGGATATCTCGATAACATCTCTGATATCCTTGATGATTGTCTTGGGGACGATGCCGTGCTCCTCGTTGTATTTGAGCTGTAGCTCACGGCGGCGGTTGGTCTCGGCAATGGCACGCTCCATTGAGCCTGTCACGCTGTCGGCGTACATTATTACCTTGCCCTCGCTGTTACGTGCGGCACGGCCTATGGTCTGGATAAGTGAGGACTCACTTCTGAGGAAGCCCTCCTTGTCCGCATCGAGTATCGCCACAAGGGATACCTCGGGGATATCAAGTCCCTCACGGAGCAGGTTTATTCCCACAAGCACATCAAACTCGCCCAGTCTCAGGTCACGGATTATCTCCATACGCTCGATAGTGTCGATATCGTGGTGGAGATAGCGGACTCTCACCCCTGCATTTGTAAGGAATGCGGTAAGGTCCTCTGCCATTTTCTTTGTAAGGGTGGTCACAAGAACACGCTCGCCCTTTTCCGCACGGACATTTATCTGACTGAGGAGATCTTCTATCTGTCCCTCAACGGGCTTCACGATTATCTCGGGGTCAACAAGTCCCGTGGGTCTGATGACCTGCTCCACTATCTGAGCGGACTTTTCACGCTCGATAGGTCCGGGTGTTGCGGAAACATATATTGCCTGATTTATCTTTGCGTCAAACTCGTCAAAATTAAGAGGACGGTTGTCATATGCCGAGGGGAGACGGAAGCCGTAGTCGATAAGGACAGTTTTTCTTCCCCTGTCTCCTGCGCTCATTCCCCTTACCTGGGGCAGTGAAACGTGGCTCTCGTCCACAAAAAGCAGGTAATCCTTGGGGAAGTGGTCAAGGAGAGTATATGGCGTGCTGCCGGGCTCTCTGCCCGCAAGTATTCGGGAGTAGTTCTCAATTCCCTTGCAGAAGCCTATCTCTTCGAGCATTTCTATATCATATAAAGTTCTTTGTTTAAGCCGCTGTGCCTCAACAAGCTTGCCCTGCTTTTCAAACCACTCCACACGCTCCGCAAGCTCCCGTTCAATCTCCTCCACCGCTGTGTGGATATGCTCCTTGGACACAACATAGTGAGAGGCGGGATATATGGCTGTGTGGGCGAGGGTGGATATGACATTTCCCGTGAGGACGTGTATCTCGGAAATGCGGTCAATCTCGTCCCCGAAAAATTCCACACGTATGGCATTTTCGGAGGAGCCTGCGGGGAATATCTCCACCACATCTCCCCTTACACGGAATTTGTTGCGAACAAAGTTCACGTCATTGCGCTCATACTGTATCTCAACAAGCCGCTTTAAAAGGTCGTCACGGGATATCTCCATTCCTTTTCTCAGTGATATGACATTGTTTCGGTATTCCTCGGGAGCACCGAGAGAATATATGCAGGACACCGATGCCACGATTATAACATCTCTGCGCTCTGCGAGGGCAAGTGTGGCGCTGTGGCGGAGCTTGTCTATCTCGTCATTTATGGCGCTGTCCTTTTCGATGTATGAATCCGTGGAGGGGATATAGGCTTCAGGCTGGTAATAATCGTAGTATGAAACGAAATATTCCACGGCGTTGTGGGGGAAAAACTCCCTGAACTCGGAGCAAAGCTGCGCCGCAAGGATCTTATTGTGGGCAAGGACTATGGTTGGGCGGTTCATTCGGGCAATGACATTCGCCATTGTAAAGGTTTTTCCCGAGCCTGTTACGCCGAGAAGCGTCTGGTCACGGTAGCCCTTTTTTATTCCCTCAACAAGCTTATCGATAGCCTGGGGCTGGTCGCCTGAGGGCTCATAGGGTGATACAAGTTCAAATTTATCCATTTGTTATTATCCTTTTCAGTGTGTTTACAAATTCGTTGGTATATTCATCTGGCTTGTAGCCTTGGGGATAGAGGATATAGTCGGTATATCCCGAGGCGGGGTATTTTTTTGAAACAAGCCCGTATCTGTCAAGCTTATCATCAGAGAGCGGTGCTGACACCATATAGCTGTCATACAGCTCCGACAGCAGTTCAAGGCAGTCCGATATATCATCAAACATCACATTTCTTGAACAGGGCAGCTCCGGGTCTACATCATTATAAGATACCCTTGCAAGTGAAGCAAGGGCTGACGAGGTCACGGCTTCCATATGGGCAAGGGAGCTTTTTTCCGAGGTAAGCAGCACATATTCCGATGACGCTATAGGTTCAAAACGGAGCTTTTTTTCATTTGCAAGGGCTGCAAAAAAATCGCCGCTGCTTTTGGGACACCGAACTGCGGCAATGCTGCATATCCCGTCGTAAAGCCTGCTCACCGCAGCGGAAAAATCAGCCGTGATGCACTCTATATCCGCTTCGGGGAGCTTTTTGGCAAGCTCCGCCGCAAGCCGTGGAACATATTCCGCTCTTGGAACGCAGAATAAGAACTGCTCAGAAACGCTGTCCTGCTTATAAACGGCTTCAAGCTTTTCCATTTCCGCAAGCACCGCCGCCGCACGGACAAGGAATTCCGCTCCCTCGGGAGTGGGGTAAACGCCCTTTGCGCTCCTGCGGAAAACAGTTATGCCTATCTCAGTCTCCACTTCCTTTATGGCTTTGCTGAGATTGGGCTGACCCATAAAAAGGTTCGCCGCCGCCTTGGTGACAGAGCCTGTCCGCTCCACCTCGGTCATATATTTAAGATGCTGTAGATTCATCTGCTCACTTCCCTGCTTTGACATACGGTCATATAAAAAAGTATATGTCTATATTATACTACTATTACACGGCTTTGTCTATAATTTTCACAAAGGTTTTATTTTCAAAAAATTCAGCCGTGAAGGTCAGACTTTTAAGCTGACCTTCACGGCTGAAATGCTTATGAGTGATGATAAAATTCGGTTGAACGTCTCAGTGCGGTGGAGAAATTCTGATGCCTGTTTATAGACATTCCTTTCGGGGTAAGCTTTGCATTCGTCATCTTCCGCCTGCCTTGGGAGAAGAACACTCTTGCCGTATTAAGGCTCATCTTCCATATCTCGCCGCTGCCGTCTATCATAGAATAGACATCGTTTTCGCAGCCAAGAACATAGAAAATATCGGAGGCATTTTTCTCATCGATCACCGCAAGATTTCCGTCAGTCATTTTGATGACCGTGTTTTCAAGCTTTGCGTTGGATATTTTTTTGCTGAGGATCATAGAAACCGTTTCGTCATTGCTGACCTGTGATATTTTTCCGTTTTCTTCATCATAAAGGATAAATGAGACCGTAGGACTGAGCTTTTTTCCAATAATTATCATTTTTTGACCCACCCTTTCAAAACATTCATAAAGTTATAGTCTGACAATTTATGGTTCTGTCGAGATGCTCCGCATACAGTGAGCGTATCTCCTCGTATTCCCCCAGACCCTTTATAACGGGCACAAACTCAAAGCCCTCCGCTTCCAACACCGACCGCCAGCTTGACGGTTCATCGCCTGCCATATCATTGTATGCGTGCTCCCCCGCCACAAGAAGGAGAGGGGTCACAACTATCTCGTGATATCCGCCGTCTTTAAGCTTCGGGATAATATCAGCGATTGTGAGAGAGCCCTCCATTGCACCAACAAATATGCTGCTGAAACCGTCTGCCACAAATCTGTCCCACAGCTTTTGATAGACCTCATTTGCAGCGTGCTCAGTCCCGTGACCCATTATCGCAACCGTTTTTTCACCGCCGAATTTTTTCTCAAAAAAGCCGCATACCGACCCAATATCATAATCATCCGAAATAAGAGGACTGCCGATATCAAGCCATTTGAATCGGTCTCTGAACATTTCCGCTTCCCTGCACAGCCGTTCATATTCATTCCCGCCGATGATGTGTGTGGGCTGAACAATGACCTCATCAAACCCCTCGGCAATGAGCTTTTCAAGAGCTTCGGACACCGTATCCACACTGCTGCCCTTTTTTCTCAGCGCCGAAATAACGTGACGGCTCGTGAATGCCCGCCTTACCTCATATTCGGGAAAGCTTTCCGCAAAGGTATTCTCAAGGGCTGATATAGAATTTTCAAGAGCTTTTTCATATGTGGTTCCGAAGCTTGCCGCAACGATAGCTTTTTTCATAGCCGTAAAGTCCTTTCAGGGAATAATGCCTTGTGATTTCGTTATTAAAATTATAACATATTTTACAAGCTTATGTCAATGTATTTATACGAGATTCGGAATACGCAGAAAAAATTGTATAACATTTTGTTATATTTTTCACAACTATTCGCAGTTTCGTGATATAATAATGCAAAATATAAAATATTTTCGGAGGTGCTTATGTCAATAAATACAGAAAAGATGAGCAGAATATCCGAAGCAGCATATCTTTCGGCAGACAAGGCAAATTTGTACAGAACCATAATTCGCATTCTGTACAATGAAAAGGAAATGTTCAACGCCCAGCACAGCACAGACGAGATATACGAAAAGCTCACTGCCTGCAAGGGGTTTTCTGACCTGAGCCTTGATGAACTGAAAGCGGCTCTTGACCAGCTCACCAACTGGGGAAACCTTGTGCCGATGCAGGACCCCAAAAGGGCATTCTCAATTGAAGCATACAGAAACAAGCAGTACCGCTATTCACTTACCGAATATTCCATAAAAATCGAAAGAATGACCATAGAGCTTGAAAACCTGTTTGCCGAGGGCAAGATACTTTCTACATATTCGCTGAAAAATATTGAGCAGCATCTTTCAAGGGCAGAGTATATGGTGAAGAGCAATGATATGAATGAAGTAAACGAGTGGTGGAAAAATCTTCAGGAAGAATTCAGACGGTTAAACCAGAACTACTCCGATTATCTTCACACATTTTATTCCGTAAACGGTGAAAAGCTTATGCAGTCACTGGAATTTATTGCCCACAAAGATAAATTCGTGGAATACCTGAGAAGTTTTGTTATGATGCTCAACAAGCATTCGGAAAAGATAAGAAGAATGCTCTCGGAAATTAATGGGGACGAGCGTGAGCTGCTGACAGAAAAAATAATCAAAAGCGAAGAGGATCTTCCGAGGACTGTCACCGAAAAATTGGATATGATAAATCTGTCCGAAAGGATACGTGGACAGTGGAACAGCCTTTACAAGTGGTTTGTGGGCGATGAAAAGTCTCAACCCGTCTACCGCACGGCAATGGACTGCACTGATGAGATCATACGCAGGATAGTAAACAACGCTTTCCTGCTGATGCGGCTCGAAAGCACGGGAATAAGCAAAAAAAACGACTATCGTCAGTATATGTCGATGTTTGCGGCGTGCAGGGACATTGATGAAGCTCATCGCCTGTCCGCCCACGTATTCGGTGCAATGAACACGGCTCATTATAAATACTGCTCAGACAGGGAAACTGACAGCATTTTTGAAGAAGCATATGAGCTGAAGCCACAAATATTTGAGATAAGACCGCAGACAAGAAGCTATAAGCCAAGGATAAGGACAAGCGGATTTCGCAGCAATGAGCTTGAAAAAGCGGCAAGACGTGAAGCACAGCTTGAAAAAATACGTCGTGAGCAGGAAATGATCGAGAGCTGCATAAAAGACAACAGGATAGATATTTCCGAGCTTTCGGGAGAAAAGGTGCCCTCAGCGCTGAGAACGGTCCTCTTAAAATGGATAGCCGCCGCAAATCATAACAAAAGCCGCAGCGGAATAACCGATTCGGGGAAAAAATTCCACGTAAGGTACACGGGAACGGAAACCGTTCTGCACTGCGATGACGGAGACCTTTATATGCCGGGAGCCGTAATAGAATTTGAGGTGAACGAAGATGTATGAATTTGTACGGCTGCTTGAAAGCTTCTGGATACTCCGTGATGAGGGACAGGATTATTTCAGGGTCAAGCGGGCAGTCACATCTGATATGAAACGATTCATAGGTGAATTTACAGGCTGGAAGCTCATCTCCAACAGCAAGCTCATCCGGCTTGAAAAAATCCCTGCGGAGGCTGAACCGTTTATGGGCATCAGCTGCTTTGAAACAATCCTTGATTACTGTCTTCTCTGCGCACTGCTCATGTTCCTTGATGATATTTCCGACGGAGGACAGTTTCTTCTCAGCGAATTTACTGAACACGCTGAGAAGGTAGTTTCAAAGGAGATCACAGTTGATCTCACAAAATATTCCGACAGAAAATCGCTTGTAAGAGTAATGAAATTTGCTGAGGATATGGGAATGCTGAAAATTTCCGAAGGCACCCTTGTCAATCTGGAAAATGACATAAACAGGGAGATACTTTACGAAAACACAGGGGTATCGGGATATTTCTCACTGCATCATGACAGTGATATTTCAGGCTGCCGCACATGGCAGGAGCTTGAATCCCCCGATATCCTCTATTCGGATAACGACAGGGGCTTTTACCGCACCAACAGAGTTTACCGCAGGCTTATCCTCCAGCCCGCAATGTACTGGGAGCAGAAAGACGATCCCGACAGCCTTTATCTAAAAAACCAACGAGCGTCCATATCGGGGCATCTGAACAAATATCTTGACGGACGGCTGGATATCTGTAACAATTCCGCTTTTTATATGCTTAATGAGGATAACGTTTTCGGAAAGGTTCACCCGTCTGACAAAATGCTTTCGGGGATAGTTCTGTTCGTCTGCGGCGAAATAAGGGAGCGGCTTTATGAGCTGTGCGATGTATCACGAAAGCCGTTTATTATCAGAAAGGACGCTTTTTCTGAGCTTATACGAAGCACAAGGCAGAAATATAGTGATGGGCTCAGCAAAGAATACCGTGAGATGTCCGACGAAAAAATAATAACCGCAGTTACATCATATATGATAAGCTGGAAGATGATCGAAGAAACCGATGATACCTATATCCTGCGGGACGGAGCATTCAGAGCATCGGGAAAATACCCGAAGGATAACGATTCAGGAAAGGACGATGAATAATGGAACGATGGATAATGAACAGATTCGGCTTTGTAAATTTCTGGGTGTATGACACAGAAGAATTTGAGCTAAGCGACGGCAAACTGCTTTTAAGAGGTTCCAACGCTTCGGGTAAATCCATAACCACCCAGAGCATTATCCCCTACATACTCGACGGCGACAGACAGCCCACACGCCTTGACCCATTTGGCAGCAAGGACAGAAAAATGGAATATTATCTCCTTGGCGACCCTGAGAACGGGAAGGAGGAGAGCACGGGATATCTGTATCTTGAATTTGTAAAGCCCGAGAGCCGCAGATACCGCACTATCGGCATCGGTCTCCACGCAAAGAGAGGTTCAAAAATGAACACATGGGGCTTTTGTATCCTTGACGAAAAGCGCATCGGCTATGATATTATGCTCTATAAAAACGCAGGAGACCAGAATATTCCCGTTGACTCAAAAAATCTCCGTGAACAGCTTGGTGACGCAAATATTTTTGTTGAAAAGCCCACTGAGTATAAAGCTATCGTTGCAAAATATATTTTCGGCATTGAAAAGGAAAATATAGATGATTTTGACCTGCTGACTAATATTCTGATAAAAACACGCTCATCAAAGCTTGCCTCAAAGGAAAATATGAAGCCTGAACAGCTTTATGCCATTCTGAACGATTCCCTCCGTCCCCTGTCAGATGAGGATCTTCGCCCTATGGCTGAATCCATGAGCAGGATACAGGATATACATCAGAGCATAGATGAGGCCCGCAGCGCTCTCAGTGATGTTCGTGAGATCGCCCGTGAATACGATAAATACAACCGCTATATGCTCTGGAAAAAAGGCGAAGCATATATGGCCGCAAAAAATACTTTGGACACTGCCGAAAAGGATATAAATGAAAAGCTGGATAAAATAAGCGAGCTTGAGGAGACCCTTGACAAAGCTCAGAAAGATCTGTCCGAGCATAATATGGAGCTTCAGGACCTTGAACGGGAAAAAGATTCCCTGAATTACGGTGATATCGAAAGGCAGCTGAAAGACAAGGCAGATGCTGCGGAAAGGATCGCAATAGAAAAGGAAAACGAAAAAGACAAGCTCAGCCGTATAAAAGTCAAAGAAAACTCTCTCAGTCAGAAACAGTCGGATATTGACAATAATGAATGCCAAATAAAAGAAATATCATCAGGGCTGAAAGAAATGATATCCAAGCTTGAAAGCCGTGAGGAATATGTTCCCCCATTCCATACAAGCTACATCAGGGGAATAAGATTCGATGATGATTTTTATAAAAAGAGCGAGCAGTGCAGGCGGGAGATACACAACTACCGCAGCAGACTTGAACAGGTTCTGGAAATAATTAAGGAGCGTGACGAAAAGAAGGCAGCCTTTGACGAATGTGCCGCTTCCTGCGACAGGACAGCAAAAGAGCTTGAAGCTGCGGAGAGTGAACTGAAAAGAGCTGAAGAATTGTTTGATGAAACCAAAGACGAGCTTATAAACAACTGTCACATCGCTGCAAAAAACAACACCGAATACATCATTGATGAGCAGATGCTCAAAAGCATAGAAGAGCTTGTTTCACGATATGAGGGAAGCGGCTCGGGCAATGAGCTGAACCGACTGAAATATGACCGCAAGACTTACCTTAGCGATAAGCTTACGGAAGAAAAGCTTGAAAAACGGAACATAATGACAGCTGCAAAAGGCGCTTTTGATGAAGCGGAAAAAAGTCTCAGCGAGCTGATGAATGCCTCAGAGCCCGTGCCGGAAAGGTCACAGTCAAGATGCAGGGCAAGAGAGATCTTAAAGAGCAAAGGGCTCAGGACAAAGGCATTTTATGAATGCATTGATTTCCGTGAGGAAATTGACGGCAAAACAAGGGCTGTACTTGAAGCGGAACTTATGGATATGGGCATACTTGATGCACTTATCGTTCCTCGGGATATGCAGGAAAAGGCTATGACAGAGCTGGGCGGTCTTTCCGACTGCATAATTTCCGTGAAATCGGACATTGAGAGCAAAACAGCTGAAAATGCATATTTTACGGTAACTTCCGATGATGATATCGGCAGGGAGGCACACCGTGTACTTCAAAGCTGCTGTGACGGTATATTTGAGGCAGCCGAAAACGGATATTACCGCAACGGTATTCTGGCAGGTCATTCCGAAGCCGAATGCGACGCAAGATATATCGGTGCGGAAAGCAGAAGAAAATACCGTGAATATCAGATAGAAGAGCTTCGCAGAGAAACCGAAAGGCTTTCATCGGAATATGCTGCCGCAAAAGGAAATTATGATGCGGCTGTCAGAAGATGTGACACTTTGGACAACGAATATGCAGCATTCCCACAGACATCGGATATCAACAACGCTCTTTCGCTGTATGAAGAGACAAAGCGCAAGGCAAAGCATCTTAAAACCGAGTCGGAAGAAAAACTTGAAAAATATTCCAAAGTCAAGCAGGAATATGAGAACAAGCGCTCTGAGACCGAACATAAATGCAAGGAATTCCCATACCGCATCACAAAGGCGGATTACAAAATTGCCATTGATGAAATGGGAATATATAATGATGACCTGCAGGATATTATATCAAGGCTTCGCACAAAAGCAGAGCTGATACAAAAAACTGATACTTTGAAAGAAAGCGCCGAGGAGCTTGAAGATGATATCAGAACTGCTGAGGGTGAGCTTGAAAAAATAAGAAACGAACTTCACAAATGCAGCGAGATCATACGTCTGTGTGATGAATTCCTGAACCGTCCCGAAAATATGGACATTTCAGCAAGAGTACAGCAGATAACAGAGAAAGTAAAAATGCTCAATGATCTAAGAAGCAAAGAAAAAGGCATCATCTCCGAATCAGGCGGCAAAATTTCCGCTTATAAGGAAGCCCTCACGGATATGCAAGAAAAGCGCATTGAGCTTATCGCAAAGGAAAATGAGATGTCGAAATATTTCACGGAAGAATGTGAGCTGGGACTTGTCATAACCGAAAAGGAGCTTACTCTGAAGCAGCGCTGTGATATAGCAATGGAAAAAGCGGACAAGGAATTTTCGGAAAGGAGCATCGTTGATGCACAGAACAGGCTGGGCAATGTTTTCCGCAAATACAGCAGCACACTTGCAGCAAAATACAACCCTGTTCTGGGCGACTGCTTTGAAGACGTCGGTCCGAACATTACAAGAAAGCGAAATGTCATAACCCTTATGTGGGAAAGCAAGCCCATATCTCCCGATAAATTTGAGCAGTACATTTCCGAAGCCATAGAAAATGACAGGCTCCTTGTAAAAAGTGAAGAGGAGCAGATGTTTAAAGAGACACTTATGAGCACTGTCAGCAAAAAGCTTTATTACAGGATAGACAGCAGCAGGCGGTGGGTAGAGTCGATGGCGGAGCTTATGAAGGGTATAAACACCTCAATGGGACTTTCCTTCTCCCTCACGTGGAAGCCCAAAAACGACATAGGAGAAAATGAGCTTTCCTTTAATGATCTGAACATGATACTTAACAAGGACAAGGAGCTTATCAGCTCGGAGGATTACGAAAAGCTGTCCGCACATTTCAGGAGCAGGATAGAAGCCCGACAGCGTCTGGCTGAAGAACAGGGCATTGAGGTAAACTATTCCGAGCTTATCAGAGATGTTCTTGATTTCAGAAACTGGTTTGAATTCAGACTTCTTTGCAAGAGCGTCGATCAGGACAAATACAAGGAACTTACCGTCAGCAGATTCCACACATTCAGCGGAGGTGAACGTGCAATGGCCCTGTACATTCCCCTCTTTGCCGCCGTTGAAGCGCAGTATCGCAAAGCGGGTGAACAGGCTCCCCATATCCTTGCTCTCGATGAAGCATTTGCAGGCGTTGATGATAACAATATCAGCGAAATGTTCGGACTGCTGGAAAAGCTCGGTTTCGGATATATCGTCAATTCACAGGCGCTGTGGGGCTGTTATGACACTGTCCCCGCGCTCTCGATCGCAGAGCTTATCCACGAAAAGGACAGCAGCTTTATCACAGTGATAAAATACCTCTGGAACGGCAGAAAGAAAACACTTCAGATCTAAGCAGGAGAAAAAAATGACGGACACAGAAAAATGTGCAGCATATTTTAAATGCCGAAAGTCCTTTGACAGGATAATGAAAGAGCTGCACCGTACATACCGCAAATACGGCGAATTAAAGGGGAATATCGTAATCAGCGACGCTTCATATGAAGAATGCGACGCCGCTAATTCAATAATATCGCCGAAAAAGGCATTTGCTCCCCCCGTTCTGAAATTCAGAGCCGCAGACTTTGAAAGGGGATTTCAAAAAACGGCTTTTGGCAAAATCCCGCTTCGTGACGCAGTTGAAGAATATTTTGGAAAGCCCATACTGAAAAGAAGCGACGAAAAAGCAAAACGTGCAGAAGGTGAGTATGATTTTCTGAACGGCTTTTCACTGATGTATCCCGAAAAGCCCTGCTCTGTCTGGCTGAACGCTGTGCGTGATAAAAGAAAATTCGGTTACAGCACGGTCATCGGTGAGTTTCATTCATCGGCTGAAATGGCAGGGAAAATGATGCGGAATGTATGCGATGTCATCAACAGACGCTGCTGTCCCGAGGCAGGCGGAACAATACCCCTTGCCGTTCTAAGTGCCGATGTTACAGGCGATCCTCATTATTTTGACAAGGAAAACACGGCAGGACGGCTTTTGATAAAGGCTCTTGCGTTTCTTGGAAATATGCCCGAAACAGGCAGCTCGGAAATGATAAGGGCTGTATATGGACGATTCGGGATAGAACCTGACAGCATTTCAGGAGCCTCCGCAGCCGTTGGTATAAGGTTATATCTTGCCGATGGAACCGAGCACAGAGGTTTTAAATATTTTGCAGACTCAGGTGAAATATGCCTCATATCTGCTGCAAATCTTTCACGGATAGAATATGCGGATTCGGATAAAAAAACAGTGTATGCAGTTGAAAATCAGATGGTGTTTTCAGAGCTTGCCGCAGCTGCCTGTGAACACGGTCTGAGTCTTATCTGCACATCGGGTCAGATGAAATATGCGGGAATAAGGCTTATTGATATGCTTGTTGTGTCAGGCTGTGAGATATTTTACGCAGGGGATTTTGACCCCGAGGGACTACAGATAGCAGACAAGCTTTTGCGCAGATATTCTTCGGGAAAAGTCCATTCCTGGAGAATGACCCCCGAGGATTATGCTTCCATAGCAAAGGGCGACGTTATTTCCGAAAGCAGATTAAAAAGGCTGGATTCTATCGTGTCAGATGAACTGAAAGAGACTGCACGGCTGCTTGCTGCCACAAAAAAAGCGGGATATCAGGAGTTGCTTATCGCTCAGATGTCAGAAGATATGGCAAAATTCGGAGAAGCTCTCACTGAAAAAATGCCGCTGTAATATGACGCAAAAAGGCTGCACCGAAAGCTATGTGCTTTCGGTGCAGCTCAGTCTGTCGAATAACCCCTAATTCGCAAGCGGATTAGGGGCTGTCTCTTATACACATCTGACGCTGCCGACGATATGCAGTGTGTAG
>CAMBJF010000019.1 GCA_945867875.1 uncultured Ruminococcus sp.
ATATTTTTACATACAAGTCAATAGAATATCGGCAAAATTGGCAAACTTAACAATAAATTTATGCAAAGTGATGAACATTAAGCAGACTGTTTATCTTCGGCCACCTTTTTTTCAGCTTTCCTTACGCAGTGGATACACATAGGAACTATGTAAATGCAGGCAGCGACCCAAGCGGTCTGATCTGCAAAGCATATCGCCGTGAAGCCGTATGTGCCTACAAAAAATACGCTCACAGCTATTCTTGCAGCCATTTCCATAACTCCCGACAGGACAGCTCTTCCCGAATATCCAAGCCCCTGAGTGGTCATTCGGCAGACATTCAGGAAACCAAGTGCCCAGTAGAAGCAGCCAAGGCAGCGGAGATATTTTGCGGAAGCATCAAGAATGGCTGTTTCGCTGCTGTCGATAAAGAGCATTGAAAGAGTACGTCCGAAAAGGATAAGGATAAGTCCGGAGATGATGCCGTAGGCTACAGCAACGGCGATTCCACGCACGAGACCTGCCTTTACTCTGTCAGTCTTTCCTGCACCGAGATTTTGTCCCGCAAATACGGAAACGGCGGTGGCGATTGCGTCAAAAGGACACATAGCAAACTGCTTTATCCTCATTCCTGCGGTAAAGCCAGAAACGTAAATGCTTCCGAGACTGTTATTTGCAGACTGCATCACCATACTTCCTATGGCGGTGATGGAATACTGGAGACCCATAGGAATGCCCATTGTTATCATCGTTCCCAGTGCCTTTGAGCTGAGAACCCTGTCATCTTTTTCGGTGCACAGCTCGGGCTTTTTCTTTCTGATGAATACAAAACAGCATATGCCGCTGACTGCCTGAGCGGTTACAGTTGCCGCCGCAGCTCCTGCACAGCCCCATTTGAATAAAATTATGAATGCAAGGTCAAGGGCGATATTCAGCACAGTTGACAGGGCAAGGAAAATAAAAGGCGTTCTGCTGTCTCCCACGGCTCGGAGCACTGCAGAAAGGTAGTTGTAGAGCAGTGAAAAGGGGATACCGAGGAAAATTATCAGCAGGTATATGTATGCATTGTCAAAAATATCATCGGGGGTTGAGAGCAGTCTCAGTATATTTGGGCACAGCACAGCGCATATGCCTGTTATGATAACAGCTGCTGCCGCCGTGAGCACATAGCCGTGAAAAATATACGACCGCAGCTTTTTCATATCTCCCGCACCGAAAGCCTGTGCAAGGGGAATGCCGAAACCGCAGCATATTCCCATACAAAAGCCAAGCACAAGGAACTGCACGCTGCTTGATGCACCCACGGCGGCAAGCGAGTCTGCCCCGAGAATACGTCCCACAATGGCCGCATCTATAATATTGTATGTCTGCTGGAGAATATTTCCGATAAGCAGGGGGAGAGCAAATTTGAAAATAAGTGAAAGGGGCTTTCCTTCCGTCATACTTCCTGTCATATTTAAAACCTCATTTCAAAAAATCATATTTATTTAAAGTATATACCAAAATTTTGTATTATCAAAGAGAAAGTCTTTGAATTTTTCATTGCAAAACCGTCTTGACATTTTATGACATTTGACGTATAATTTAAAATGTGATTTTATGGCTGAAAGGACGCTTTTTGAAATGCTTCTGATGATAATAGTTGTTGCTCTTTTTTCAATAACCTCTTTGAATGATAAATATGCTGTCAGCAAATGTAAATACACAGGCTCACAGCTTACATTTCTTATGGCGGCGGGCACATCTGTATTTCTGATTTTTACTCTGCCATTTTCCGACCGCACATTTACCCTTGACCCCATAAGCTTTTTGTGCATAGGGCTTATTGCACTGAGCAAATATCTTGAATTTTTTATGAGTGCAAAAATACTTCTTGAAATGTCCGTTTTTGAACTTAAAGCGTGGCTTGGCCTTACCATATTTATCTCATATTTTTCAGATGTCCTACTATACGGCGAGAGCATCGAACTGTTAAAAATAGTGTGCATAATCGTCACCGCAGTAGGACTTGTACTAATCGCAAAGGAAGGCCGCAAGCAGGTGCATTACGGAAAAATTGCGCTTCCGCTGGTGCTCTATCTTGCGTCAAACCTTATTTACGGCTTTACTATGAAAGCGGCTGAGACCCACATTTCCTCCACAATGGCACTGCTTTTTGCACTTATCGTTCTTGCAATAGTTATGTTTCCCTCTGCGAGACCCGCTTCGATACCTAAGGAAAGCCCCGAGGGTACAAAGGGTATGCTCATAGTTTTAGGCTGCAAGTTTCCTAATGCTCTCGGACTTCTCTGCCTGAACCGAATTGCAGCTCAGAGCCTTACAAATTACGCATTTGTTCAGCCAATGATACTTATAGTTATGTTCATTTCCGATTTCTTTACAAAGAAAGAGGAGAAAAAGCCTGTCTGCTCTATTATCGGAGGACTGCTTGTAATTTCGGGAATTTTCGGATTTCAGGCTGTGTAAAATGCGGTAGATTAGCATATGCTTACTGATTTTGAATATTTTTTTATAAACCTCTTGAAATGCATTTCAAAATATGGTATAATTGCAGTATTGACTTTATTTAATGTTAAGGAGTGGCGTTATGGCGATATATGAATCAGGCGAAGATTATCTTGAAACGATACTTCTGCTCCACGAAAAAACAGGCTTTGTGCGTTCCGTTGACATTGCCTGCGAGCTTAACTATTCCAAGCCAAGCATAAGCAGAGCCGTTAATATTCTCAAAGAAAGCGGCTATATAACTGTGGGTGCGGGTGGTCAGATACTTCTCACCGACCTTGGAAGAGAAAAGGCTGAATCGATTTACGAAAGACACGTTAATATCACACGCTTTTTTGAAAAGGTGCTCAATGTGAGCCACGAAAATGCAGAGCACGATGCCTGCAAGATCGAGCATATCATAAGCACCGAAAGCTATGAGAAATTAAAGCAGTTTACTGAGGATTATGTTTCGGGAAAGGAAAACTGACTGTGAAAAAGAGATTTTTAAGTATGCTCCTTTCGGCGTCTCTTGTTCTTTCGATGACCGCCTGCGGAGCAGATAATGCTGAAAGCACCGACAGCGTTCAGGAGGAAGCGGCAGGGGAGAGCGAAGCTGATATTTACGAAAAGAAGCACGTTACCGTTGACGGCACAGCTTTCAAGATTGACGGCAAGGAGCTTTGGATAAACGGCGTCAACACTCCTTGGCAGAATTGGAACGATTTCGGCGGAAACTTTGATGAAAGCTTTTGGGATAACCATTTTGCTGAGCTTCACGAAGCGGGAGTGAATGCTTCAAGAATATGGGTCAACTGTAACGGTATGAGCATTGTCCGTCTTAAATCCGACGGCACTGTGCAGGCTGTTGATGAGGATCACTGGACTGACCTTGACAAGCTTTTTGAACTTGCTGAGAAGCACGATATCTACATAATGGCAACTCTTCTGTCCTTTGACCACTTTAAGGACGGCAACACGGGCAGCGACAGATTCCGCCTTATGGTGTCTGATGATACGGCTACTCAGTCCTATATCGATTCGTATGTAATTCCATTTGTTCAGAGATACGGCAGCAGCCCCAGCCTTTGGAGCATCGACCTTATGAACGAGCCTGACTGGGTATATGAGAATGTCGAGTGCGGCAAGGTCGGATGGGACAAGCTGGGCAGTTTCTTCGCAAAGTGTTCTGCGGCTATCCATGAAAATTCCGACGAGCTTGTTACGGTAGGTCTCGGAATGGTTAAATATAATTCCGATAAATACGAGGGCAATTATGTTTCCGATGAGTTTTTGAAATCTCTCGGCGGAGAAAATGCATACCTTGATTTTTACTCCACCCATTATTATTTCTGGCAGAACTCCTATATGGGCTATCCCTTTGAGCAGTCACCCGAGTCCTTCGGACTTGACGGCACAAAGCCCTGTGTTATAGGTGAAGCGGCTGTTCTCAGCGAAAGCGGCAGAACTCCCGAGCAGGATTATGAAAATGCATACAACAACGGCTGGAACGGCGTTATGGCTTGGACATCGAACGGTGTCGACAACTGCGGCAGCCTTGACGACCTTATGCCTGCGGTCACAAAAATGCGTGATATGATAAAGGATAAGATCTTTCCTTTGGAATAAGATATTGACTTTATCCCGCTGATGTGGTATGATGTAAAAAGAAATTTTCCGTACATATGGAAAGAAAAGTGAGGAATTTTGTTATGAATATAGTTTGTCTCGACCTTGAAGGCGTTCTCGTTCCCGAGATATGGATCGCATTTGCGGAAGCAAGCGGCATACCCGAGCTTAAAAAGACCACCCGTGATGAGCCTGATTACGATAAGCTTATGAAGTGGCGTATCGGCATTCTTAAGGAGCACGGTCTTGGTCTTAAGGAGATTCAGGACACTATTGCAAAGATCGACCCTATGCCAGGCGCAAAGGAGTTCCTTGACGAGCTTCGTTCTCTTACACAGGTCATCATTATCAGTGATACATTCACACAGTTTGCATCTCCTCTTATGAAGAAGCTTGGCTGGCCCACAATTTTCTGCAACTCTCTCGAGGTTTCCGAAAACGGCGAGGTAACAGGCTTCAAGATGCGCTGCGAGCAGTCAAAGCTCACTACCGTAAAGGCTCTCCAGTCTATCGGATATGACACTATTGCCAGCGGCGACAGCTACAATGACCTCGGTATGATAAAGGCAAGCAAGGCAGGCTTCCTCTTCAAGAGTACCGACAAAATAAAGAACGATAACCCTGAGCTCCCTGCATATGAGACATATGAGGAGCTTATGGCTGCCATCAAGAAGGTTCTTGACTGATTTTTTTAAGAAAATACTTGACAAATCAGAAAAAAGGAATATAATTAAAATATCGGATATGTTACAAATGCGCTGACGGGGACGGAGCGCCGAAAAAGCTTTCAGAGAGCCTGTGTATGGTGTGAACAGGCAGTTTGAACGGCATTTTCTCCCATCACCCCTGAGCTTTGCGGCTGAACGGCTTTGCCAATTAAGCAGCAGCGGGTTTCTCCCGTTACAGAGAACTGCCGTTGTTGGACGGTGGACTGAGCGGCATCGCTTTGCGGTGCAATAAGAGTGGTAACGTGGGTACATTTGTCCTCACCTCTTGAAAACAAGAGGTGAGGTTTTTTATTTTTCCGATAAAAAATAAAAAGGAGAATGTTTATGCTTACACTTGATATGGTTTACAGTGCGTCCTACAAGTTGAGAGAGGTCATCAGAATGACCGATATTATCCCTGCTCCCAAGCTTTCAGACAAATGCAATGTATATCTTAAAACCGAGAATTTACAGGTGACGGGTTCGTTTAAAGTAAGAGGTGCTTACTACAAGATATCCCAGCTTTCCGAGGAGGAAAAGGCGAGGGGAGTTATAGCGTGCAGTGCGGGAAATCACGCACAGGGCGTTGCTCTTGCGGCTGCAAAGAACGGTATCAAGTCCCTTATCTGCCTGCCTGATGCCGCACCTATCTCAAAGATCGAAGCTACCCGTTCATACGGTGCGGATATCTGTCTTGTTGACGGAGTTTATGATGATGCATATGCAAAGGCTATCAGCCTGAGAGATGAAAAGGGCTACACATTTATCCACCCCTTTGATGATGAATATGTCATCGCAGGACAGGGAACTATCGGACTTGAGCTTCTTGAACAGCTCCCCACTGCCGATGCTGTGGTGGTTCCTATCGGCGGCGGCGGACTTATTTCGGGTATCGCATTCACACTTAAAAAGCTGAAGCCCGAAATAAAGGTCTACGGCGTTCAGGCAACAGGCGCTCCCAGTATGGAGCAGTCTATCGCCCACGGCAAGATAGAGCGCCTTTCCTCTGTTTCTACCATTGCTGACGGTATCAAGGTAATGGAACCGGGAGAGCATACCTTCAAGCTTTGTCAGGAATATGTTGACGGCATCGTTACGGTAAATGATGATGAAATATCGGGAGCTATACTCGCTCTTATGGAGCAGCACAAACTTATTGCAGAGGGTGCGGGTGCTGTTCCCGTGGCGGCTGTTATGTATGACAAGATACCCGATATCGAGGGCAAGAATGTTATATGTCTCGTTTCGGGCGGCAACATTGATGTTACTATCCTCAGCCGTGTTATTGAAAGAGGTCTTATCAACTCCGGCAGAAACTGCCTGCTGAAAATACAGCTTATCGACAAGCCGGGTCAGCTTGAGGGCGTTGCGAAGATAATCGCAAATCTTGGCGGAAATGTCATTTCCGTTCACCACGAGCGTGCCAGCGAGGGCGCAGACATCAATGGCTGCTACCTGAGAATTATTCTTGAAACCAGAAATCACGAGCATATTGCTCACATCAGAAAAGCTCTTACAGATGCAGGCTTCAAGCTTGTATAATTATAAAATTAGGAGGAATTTATTATGTCAGAAAAAATTTACACAAAAAACGCTCCCGACGCTATCGGCCCTTACTCTCAGGCTGTAAAGTGCGGAAATCTTCTTTTCACATCGGGTCAGATCGCTATCAATCCCTCAACAGGCAATGTTGACGCTCAGGGTATCGAGGCTCAGACAAGACAGATCTGCGAAAATCTCAAGGCTGTTCTTGCTGAGGCAGGCTGCACATTTGACAGCGTTGTAAAGACCACCTGCTTCCTTGACAATATGGACGATTTCGCTGCATTCAATGCTGTTTATGGCGAATATTTCACAAGCAAGCCTGCACGTTCCTGCGTTGAAGTTTCCAAGCTTCCCAAGGGCGTTCTTGCAGAGGTCGAGGTAATCGCAGAACTGTAATTACATCATCACGGGAAATGTTTCGGCGCTTCCCGTGATTTTTTATGGTATAATGTACATAATTGCAGTGAGGCGGGCGGTATTTTTTTACCTATTACCGACAAATATTTTGAAAAAGCCCTTGCAATTTGCGATGAAATATGCTATACTTATTAAAGTACACCAATAGTTTGAGGCAAAGATCGGAGCAATCCGGTCTTTCTTGTTTGATGGAGGTATGTTTATGGCAGTTAAAAAGGGAGGCAAGGGCGGAAACACGGTAGCAGCTGTGTATGATATCGCAAAGCCCATTGCCGACAGTCTCGGACTTACTATCTGGGACATCACCTATGACAAGGAGGGAGCACTCAGATATCTCAGGGTCCTTATTGAAAAAGAAGACGGATTCATTGATATGGACGACTGTGAGGCTATGACGAGACCTCTTTCTGCCGCTCTTGACGAGAAAGACCCGATAGATGAGCAGTATATGCTTGAAGTCGGTTCACCGGGTCTCGGAAGAGAGCTTAAAAGGCAGGAACACTTTGAACGCTTTCTCGAATGTCCGCTGCGCATAAGATATATCCGTGAAAAAGACGGTGTAAAGGAATTTATCGCCGTGCTGACTGCGTATAATAAGGAAAGCGGCAGCATTACTGTGGAAACGGAGCGGGGCACTGAGGAGATTGTGCTTTCCGACACCGCTTTTGTAAAGCTCTATGACGATGAAGAGCTTCCCGAAGAATTTCTGAACGACGAATAACTTATAATATAATTTCAGGAGGAATAACAGAAAAATGAATAAGGAATTTTTTGATGCACTGGAATGTCTTGCCAATGAAAACAACATTCCCCTCGACGCACTTGTTGAGAAGATAGAGCAGGGTATTTTAAAGGCTGTGAGAAAAGAATATCCCGACTGCGATGACTTTCTCGTTGATATCGACCCGGCGCAGAACAAGTTTGATGTTTGTGTAATGAGAAATGTTGTTGATGATGAGCCTATCGACCTTAACGAGATAAACATTGAGGAAGCCCGCACTATTGTTCCCAACTGCGTATGCGGCGATGCTGTTCCCTACAAGCTCGATACCGCAAAGTTCGGAAGAGTTGCTGCTCAGTATGCAAAGCAGTCCATCAGACACGATGTAAAGGAATTTGAAAAGGAAAAGATAATCGCTCAGTACAAGGACAAGGTACACGAGATAATTTCCGCCACTGTTCAGAAGGTAGAGCCTGCTACGGGAAATGCGGTTCTTCTCGTTGACAAGAACGAGATATATCTTTACAAGAATGAGCAGATCCCCGGTGAAGTTCTCACTGAGGGCGATATCGTCAAAATTTACGTAGTCGGAATCATAAACCCCGACAGAAAGCCTTCCGTTAAGATATCCCGTACTCATAAGGACCTCGTAAAGAGACTTTTTGAGCTTGAAATTCCCGAGATATATGACGGCATTGTTGAGATAAAGTCTATTGCAAGAGAAGCAGGTTCACGTACAAAAATAGCTGTTTGCTCCAAGGACCCCAATGTTGACTGCGTAGGTGCCTGCATCGGTCCCAGACGTTCAAGAATCAGCAAGATCGTTGAGGAACTGGGCGGCGAAAAGATAGACATTATCGTTTATGACGAAGACCCTGCCGTATTTATCGCAAAGGCTCTTGCGCCCGCTGATGTTGTAAGAGTTGACATTGCTGAGGACGAAGAGAAGATGTGCACCGTTATCGTGCCCAACAATCAGCTTTCCCTCGCTATCGGAAACAAGGGTCAGAATGCCAAGCTTGCAGCCCGTCTTACAGGCTACAAGATAGACATAAAGCCTGAAAATCCTGTGGAGTGATCCGCATTGAAATATAAAGTACGTATTAAATCAAACGAGGTGATATTGTGGCAGGCGTGAAAAAGATACCTATGAGAATGTGTCTCGGCTGCGGTGAGATGAAGCCGAAAAAAGAGCTTATCCGTGCTGTGAAGTCTCCTGAGGGAGAGATATCTCTTGACCTTACGGGAAAAAAATCAGGCAGGGGAGCATACATTTGCAGGGACATAAACTGCCTGAAGCTTGCAAGAAAGGCAAAACGCTTTGAGAAAAGCTTTGAATGCCGCATATCAGACGAAGTTTACGACACGATGGAGAGAGAGCTGAATGAACGGCAGTAACGAAAAGATATTCAACCTGCTTACCATATGCAGAAAGGCAGGAAGAATAACTATGGGCTTTGACTCGGTAAAGGAATCCATTCAGACGGGCAAAGCAAAGGCTGTTTTTCTTGCATCGGATATTTCCCCAAAGACGGAAAAAGAAGTTAGATTTTTCGCCGACAAAGGTTCGGTCGCAGTTGATACACTGCCCTGCACCATTTCCGATATCGAGTTCGGAACTGGCAGAAAAGCGGGTGTCATCGGAATATGCGATGAGGGCTTTGCAAAAAAGCTCAGCGGACTTTTAAGGCAGTAACGTAATATTAGGAGGGTCTTATAGCCTATGAGTACAAAACAGACACAGACAAAGAATAAAATAAATGATGTTGCAAAGGACCTCGGTATCTCGGGACAGGAGCTTGCTGAATTTGTAAGCACCAAGTTCGGAACACCCAGAAAGCCTTCCGCAAGCGTGACACAGGACGAGCTGAACATTATCCTCGAACATTATTCTCAGAATAATCAGGTGGACAGCTTCGATCCTTACTATGCTTCAAGAAACAATAAGCCTGCACCCAAGCCTGCTTCCGAAAAGCCTGCGGCTGAGAAGAAGCCTGCCGCTAAGAAGGAGACAAAGCAGGCACCTAAGGCTGATGCTCCCGCAAAGGCAGCTCAGAAGCCTGCTGAAAAGGCTCCCGCAGTCGAGAAAGCACCTGCAAAGGAAGTCAAGAAGCCTGAGCCTCAGAAAAATGAAGCTCCCAAGGCTGCTGCACCAAAGGCTGAAAACAAGCCACAGCAGAATGCTCCTGTACGCAAGGACACTCAGAAATCCGCTGTTGAAAAGTTTGAGAGCCAGATACAGAAAACCAATGAGCAGAAGAAAAATCAGGCTGCAAAGGCATCTGAGAAGAAGCCTGAGAACAAGCCTGCTGACAATAACAAGTCCACAAAGACCAAGCTTGACGGCAATTTCTCTGCCGAGAGCGTAAAGGTCGAGCAGAAGATGCGTACTGTCGATACAAGAGGAAGCTATGTTGATATCGACAAGTATAACGAAAAGTATGAAAATATCGCTCCGTTAAATGGCGGCGGAAACGGCAGACACGGCAAGGATAACTTCTCCAAGAAGCAGAAGCTTACCCAGAAGTCCGCTCAGAGAAACAAGCAGCAGTATTCAAGCAAGAAAGAGACTGAGGCAGAAAAGCTCCGCAGACTTGAACTTGAGCGTGCAAGAAAGCAGCAGCTCAAGGTCCTTATTCCCGATGAGATCGTTGTTTCCGAGCTTGCTTCCCGTCTTAAGGTCACAGCTACCGAGGTCATCAAGAAACTTATGGGTCTCGGCGAGATGTGCACTATCAATCAGGTAATTGACTTCGATACCGCTTCTCTCGTTGCTGAAGAACTTGGTGCAAAGGTCGAGAAGGAAGTTATCGTTACTATCGAGGAAAGGCTTATTGATGACAGCGACGATGACGGCGAGGGCGTTGAGAGAGCTCCCGTAGTTGTTGTTATGGGTCACGTTGACCACGGTAAAACATCTCTCCTCGACAGAATAAGAAATTCAAATGTTACCGCTTCCGAGGCAGGAGGAATCACTCAGCACATCGGTGCGTACCGTGTAAACTGCAAGGGCAAGGAGATAACATTCCTTGATACCCCCGGTCACGAAGCATTCACATCAATGCGTGCAAGAGGTGCGTCCGTTACGGATATCGCTATCCTCGTTGTTGCTGCCGATGACGGAATTATGCCCCAGACTGTTGAGGCTATCAACCACGCAAAGGCTGCGGGTGTAAGCATTATCGTTGCCATTAACAAGATGGATAAGGAGGGTGCAAATCCTCAGAACGTAATGCAGCAGCTCACCGAACACAACCTCGTTGTTGAGGAATGGGGCGGCGATGTTATCTGCGTTCCCGTTTCCGCAAAGACTGGTATGGGTATTGACGATCTTCTCGAAAATATCCTTCTCGTTGCGGAAGTTGCAGAGCTTAAGGCTAATCCCAACAGACTTGCAAAGGGTACTGTTATCGAAGCACGTCTTGATAAGGGAAGAGGTCCTATTGCGACTGTATTGGTTCAGAACGGTACTCTCCATACAGGCGATATCATTATCGCAGGCACTGCTGTGGGACGTGTAAGAGTTATGACAAATGATAAGGGCGTTGTTGTTCACGAGGCAGGTCCTTCCTACCCTGTTGAGATAACAGGTCTTGCAGAAGTTCCCTCCGCAGGTGATATCTTCAACGCAGTTGAGGACGAAAGACTTGCAAGAGAGCTTGTTGAGCAGCGTAAGCACGAAGCTAAGCAGGAGCAGTTCAAGCAGTATCAGAAGGTAACACTTGACAACCTGTTCAGCCAGATCGAGCAGGGCGAGATCAAGGAGCTTCCCATCATCGTCAAGGCTGACGTTCAGGGCTCTGTTGAGGCTGTAAAGCAGTCTCTTGAAAAGCTCTCCAACGATGAAGTGCGCATCAGGGTTATCCACGGTGCTGTTGGTGCAGTCTCCGAGGGTGACGTTATGCTGGCGAGTGCTTCAAACGCTATCATAGTAGGCTTCAATGTTCGTCCCGACCCTGTTGCTGCCGACAATGCAGAGCGTGACGGCGTTGATATCCGTCTTTACCGTATCATTTATGATGCTATTGAAGAGATATCTACAGCTATGAAGGGTATGCTCGCTCCCAAGTTCAGAGAGATCGCTATGGGACGTATCGAGGTTCGTCAGGTCTACAAGATATCCAGCGTTGGTCTTGTTGCGGGTTCCTATGTTCTCAGCGGCAAGGTAACAAGAGCGTGCCAGATAAGAGTTGTTCGTGACGGTATTGTTATTGCCGAGGATAAGATGTCCAGCCTTAAGCGTTTCAAGGACGACGTTAAGGAAGTTGCCGAGGGCTACGAGTGCGGTATCACACTTGAAAAGTTCAATGATATCAAGGAAGGCGATATTTTCGAGGCATTCATTATTGAAGAGTATCGTCCTGAATGATATAAATTAAAATTATAATGAAAGGCGGTATGTATATGCCTAATTTTAAAAACGCAAGATTATCCGAGGATATCAAAAGAGAAATTTCGGGTCTTATCCGTGAACGCATCAAGGACCCGAGAGTAAAATTCGGTCTTGTTTCGGTAGTACGCACCGAGCTTTCAGGGGATAATTCCCATTGCAAGGTGTATATTTCCCACCTTGACGGTATGGACGCTTCCAAAAATGCCGTTAAGGGTCTCGAAAGCGCTTCATGGATGATCAGGAGAGAAATTTCCAACAAGCTTCATCTGAAAAAGTGCCCTGAGCTTAAGTTTATTGCCGATGATTCCATTGAGCATTCCGCTGAGATAGCAAAAATGCTGGAGGATATGGATATCTCCGATGACTCCGAAAATGGTGGCGGCGAAGAAGAATAAAAAAGAGGAGAGGCGAGGAGTATGAACGGAAAAGCTCAGAATATAAGCATTGCGGACGCAGCAGGCTTTCTGAAAGCAAATGATAATTATTATATCCTTACCCATTTAAGTCCCGACGGTGACGCTATGGGAAGCGGTTTCGGACTTTGCTTTGCTCTGCGTGCAATGGGCAAGAAAGCAAATGTTCTCTGCTCCGACCCTTTTCCTAAGCGGTATGAATTTCTTTACGGAGACTATGCTCCGATGAAGTTCACTCCACAGACTATTGTTACCGTTGACCTTGCAGACACGACTCTTTTCGGAAGAGAGCTGCAGGTCTACGGTGATTACGTTGACCTTGCCATAGACCACCACATTTCCAACACAAGGTATGCTTCAAAGCTGCTCCTTGACGGAAATGCTGCGGCTGCCTGCGAGGTCATATATCAGGTGCTCAAAGAGGGCGGTATGCCTATTGACAAGCACATTGCTTCCTGTCTTTACACGGGAATCGCAACGGATTCGGGCTGCTTCAAGTTTGAGAACACCACGCCAAATACACATATCATAGCTGCGGAGCTGATGAAATACGGCTTCAACTTTGCAAGGATAAACAGGAACCTTTTCGATATCAAGAGCAAGGCAAGATTTATGGTTGAGCAGTATGTTATCAACAATCTTGAAACTTATCTTGACAACAAGTGCGCAATGATCGCTGTTACCGCTGAAACTATCAAGGAAACTGGTCTTGCACAGGAGGAATTTGAGGGGCTTGCTTCTATCCCTATGCAGCTTGAAGGTGTTGAGGTGGGCGTTACCATAAAGGAAAAAGAGCCGAACAAATACAAGGTGTCGATGAGAAGTGCAGAGTCCGTGAATGTTTCGGACATCTGCGCAAAGCTTGGAGGCGGCGGACATATCAGAGCCGCAGGCTGCACTGTTGAGGGCGACCTTTCACAGGTGAAGCTTAAGCTTCTGTCGGTAATTGCGCCTGCAATGGGGTTTGATCTATGGCTGTCGTAAATGAGCTTAACGGTATTATCTGTGTGAACAAGCCTGCGGGATTTACCTCATTTGACGTTATCGCCAAAATGAGGGGAATCCTTAAAATGCGCCGTTTGGGTCACGGGGGAACTCTTGACCCTATGGCGACAGGTGTTCTTCCTGTTTTTGCTGGAAGTGCCGCAAAAGCAAGCGAGATGCTGCCGGACCACGATAAGATATATGTGGCAGGCTTTAAGCTGGGCACAGTTACGGACACTCAGGACTGCACGGGCAAGGTGATTTCCGAAAGCGATAAGCCTGTGAGCCATGAGGAGCTTGATGCTGCGGCAGAGCACTTTAAGGGCGATATTATGCAGATACCGCCTATGTACTCGGCTGTTTCCGTTAACGGAAAGAGGCTTTATGAGCTTGCAAGACAGGGCATGACTGTTGAAAGAAAGCCCAGACCCATTACCGTTTATACCCTCGATATTCTCGAATATAATGAGGAAAAGCGTGAGGGAAAGATGAAAATTGCCTGCTCCAAGGGCACTTATATCCGCACACTCATTAACGATATCGGCGAAGCTTTGGGCTGCGGCGGGATAATGACATCTCTTGAAAGGACAGCAGCGTGCGGTTTTTCAATATCCGACTGCGTTACTCTTGAACAGCTCCAGCATGAGGCTGACAGGGGAGGGGACTTTTCTTCCTTTGTTCTCCCTGTTGCCGAGGTTTTCGGGTATCTTCCAAAGGTGCATCTAAGTGCCGAACAGGAAAGAATGTACCGAAATGGCATTCGCCTTGATATCGACAGGGTGAAAACAGACGAGCCAAATTCGGAAAGATATGCGGTCTACGGCGTTTCCGAATTTATCGGAACGGCGGTAATTATGCCCGAAGAGAGACTTCTCAAGGTGGAAAAGAACTTTTTCTGAGGTGAAAATTCTTGATTATTTTGTCAGGTGACAATAAAATAAGCGGCAGTGAGACGGCTGTGGCGCTTGGCATTTTTGACGGTGTTCACAGGGGTCACAGGGCGGTCATTGACAAGGCTGCTGTGGAAGCTTCGGAAAACGGTCTGTCTCCCGCAGTCTGCACCTTTAAAACAAGCACCATAAGCACCAAGGGAAGCGCTTACCGCCCTATCTACAGCGATGAGACAAAGCTTGTTCTGCTGGAAAAAGAGGGGATAGAATATGTTTTCATTCCCGACTTTGCCGATGTTAAGGATATGAGCCCCGAAGAATTTGTGAAAGACATTCTCTGCGGGATTCTAAATGCCCGCATCGTTGTCTGCGGCAGGGATTTCCGTTTCGGCAAAAATGCAGCCTGCTCTGCGGAGGGTCTTGGGGAAATGTGCGGCAGACTTGGAATGACGCTGTGTGTGGTCGATGATGTCACCGAAAACGGTGTCAGGATATGCTCGGCGGACATAAGGCGTCATATTTCCGAGGGAAATATACGTGAAGCCAATATCCTGTTGGGTCACGATTATGCTGTTGCGGGAAAAGTCATTCACGGCAGACAGCTTGGAAGAAAGATGAATTTCCCTACAGCAAATCAGCTTATGCCCGAGGGGAATGTTATGCCGAAATTCGGCGTTTATGCGTCCTATGCGGAGCTTGACGGAAAGGTTTACAGGGGCATTACCAATATCGGCGTAAAACCCACTGTTGAAAGCTCCGGTGTTCCGCTTGCAGAGACTCATTTCCCGAAATATTCGGGAAACCTTTACGGAAAAGATATAGTTGTGAGACTTTCCGATTTTATCCGTCCCGAAAAGCGCTTCAATAATACCGATGAGCTTCGTGCTCAGATAAATAATGATGTAAATAAGGTTATGACAGCAGAAATGCTGCCGGAACTGTAATATAAATTGAAAGGATCTTGTTTGAAAATGGACGTTTCAAAGAGAATACGCACTCGTTTTGCTCCCAGCCCCACTGGATTTATGCACATAGGCAACCTGCGTACTGCTATCTATACTTATATCATTGCAAAAAAATACGGCGGAGACTTTATTCTCCGTATCGAGGACACCGATCAGGAAAGATACGTTGAGGGCGCAGTTGAGAAAATTTACGACACTCTCAGAGTATGCGGTCTTAACTGGGACGAGGGCCCCGATGTTGGCGGCCCTGTTGGCCCTTATATCCAATCTGAACGAATGGGTATTTACAAAGAGTATGCATTAAAGCTTGTTGAGTCGGGTCACGCATACTACTGCTTCTGCACAAAGGAGAGGATAGACGCTCTTCACAAGGCACAGCAGGAAGCAAAGGTATCAAATATGATGTATGACCGTCACTGCCGCAATTTGCCTGCTGACGAGGTAAAGAGACTGCTTGACGCAGGCACTCCCTATGTTATCAGACAGAAGATGCCTCTTGAGGGCAGTACCACATTCCACGATGTTCTTTACGGCGATATCACTGTTGAGAATGCGATCCTCGATGATCAGGTCCTTATCAAGGCTGACGGTATGCCCACATACAATTTTGCCAACGTAATTGACGATCACCTTATGGGCATTACACACGTTGTAAGAGGAAATGAGTATCTTTCTTCCGCCCCCAAGTACAACCTCCTTTACGAGGCATTTGGCTGGGAAATTCCTCAGTACATTCACGTTGAGCACATTATGAGAGATGCGCAGCACAAGCTCTCAAAGCGTGACGGTGATGCATATTTCGGAGATTTTGTTGAAAAGGGCTTCTATGTTCCTGCGATAATCAACTACATCGCTCTTCTCGGTTGGGCGCCCAAGGGTGAGAATGAGATATTCTCCCTTTCAGAGCTTGTTGACGAGTTTGACATCAGCGGGCTTTCAAAGTCTCCCGCTGTTTTCGACATCGTTAAGATGAAGGCTATCAATGCGGAACATCTTAGAAGACTTTCCCACGATGATTTCAAGGCTCTTGCACTTCCTTATATCCGTCAGACCTGCAAGCGTGAGGATATTGATATTGACGTTCTTATCAACACTCTCCAGCCCCGTACAGAGCTTCTCACAGATATACCCGAAAAGGTGGATTTCATCGATGAGATGCCCGAGTACAGCGATGAGCTTTATTTTAACAAGAAGATGAAGACAAATCCCGAAACAGGTCTTGAGGCTCTTAAAATGCTTCTTCCCGTTCTGGAGGGCGTTGACGTTTGGAACGAGGAGAATATCCACGCAGCGGCATTTGCTGAGATCGAAAAGCAGGGCGTTAAGAACGGCTTTATGCTCTGGCCTCTCAGAGTTGCTCTTTCGGGCAAGCCCCTTACTCCCGGCGGAGGAATTGAACTTGCGGCTGTTCTCGGAAAAGATGTTACCATCGAGAGAATAAAGGCTGCCATAGCAAAGCTTGAAAAATAATTTACAGCAGTACAGCGCTAAGCGGCGAAATCATTTTTCACTGTTTACGCTGTATTATCACATAGATTTCACATTGCCGCTGTAAAATTTCTATAATACTTTTTGAGTTTTAATGGGATATTTGATGACTTTTCACAAATCATCATATCCACGGAAAGGAATGAACCGAAAAATGATAGAGGTCAAAAACCTTACCAAGCATTACGGTGCGAAAAAGGCTGTAGATAATATCTCCTTCACCGTAAATGACGGCGAGATCCTCGGCTTCCTCGGACCTAACGGTGCGGGCAAGTCCACAACGATGAACATACTCACAGGCTACATTTCCTCAACTGACGGCGAAGTGCTCATAAACGGCATCGACATTCTCGATAATCCCACCGCCGCAAAAAAGGAGATCGGCTATCTTCCCGAGATACCCCCTCTTTATCCCGATATGTCGGTAAGGGAGTATCTTAATTTTGTGTACGACCTGAAAAAATGCAAAATACCCAGAGAGGCTCACATTGAAGATGTGTGCAAGCTTGTAAAGATAACCGATGTTTATGACAGGCTGATAAAGCATCTTTCAAAGGGCTACAGACAGCGTGTGGGTATGGCGCAGGCGCTTATCGGAAATCCTAAGATACTCATTCTCGATGAGCCTACTGTAGGTCTTGACCCCAAGCAGATACTTGATATCAGAAACCTTATCAAGCGGCTTGGCAAGAAGCACACTGTCATTCTTTCCTCCCATATTCTTTCCGAGATACAGGCTGTCTGTGACCGTATCGTTATCATAAGCAAGGGCACTATCGTTGCGGACGATACCACCGAGAACCTGACAAAGACAGTTTCCGACGATCTGAGATACACCGCAAGAATTGACGGCCCCCGTGATGAGATCATCAAGCTTATCAAGGGCATCAAGGGCGTTGAAGATGTTACCGCAGAGATGGAAAGAGAGCCCGGAGCATTCGATTATGAGATCGAGGTGGAGGAAAACTCCGATATCAGACGTGAGCTTTTCAAGCGCCTTGCAGAGCGCAACTGGTATATGCTTGGACTTAAATCCAACGAAATGACCCTTGAAGATATCTTCCTTAAGATAACAATGGGCAGTGATGTCAAGGTGGGCACAAAGCCTGTTGACGAAAAGACACAGAGAGAGCTTATGGAGCAGGTATCGGGTGCTGTGCTGGCGGCTGACGCTGTAAGCAATATGAAAAAATCCGATGACGGCGCAGAGCCCGAAAGTGAAAGCGACGGAGGGGACGAATAATGGGCGCAATTTATAAAAGAGAAATGAGGGCGTTTTTTACATCGCCTATCGCATACATCTATCTTGCGATTTTTTACGTAATAAGCGCATTCTATTTTGTGGGCAACAACATTATGGGTGCTACCACGGATATGTCCTACGCTTTCCTCGGCATATTTATGATAATTAT
Organism: uncultured Ruminococcus sp.; assembly: GCA_945867875.1. Taxonomy (GTDB): domain Bacteria; phylum Bacillota; class Clostridia; order Oscillospirales; family Ruminococcaceae; genus Huintestinicola. The sequence continues at coordinate 18,028 of CAMBJF010000019.1, forward strand.
GCTGTTTATCCCGCTTCTCACAATGAGACTTATGTCCGATGAAAAGAAGCAGAAAACAGATCAGGGACTGCTTACGGCTCCTGTTAATCTTGCTGAGATAGTTCTGGGAAAGTTCTTTGCCGCAGCCACCGTTTTTGTTATCGGTATGGCGATATACATTCCCTATATCCTTGTGCTTTTAAGCCTTGCGGGAGGACTTAACTGGGCGGCTGTTATCGGAAATTTCGTGGGACTTCTCCTTGTTGGAACATCATTTATTTCTATCGGACTTTTCGTTTCCTCTCTCACCGAGATACAGATAGTTGCCGCGATCGTCAGCCTCCTTATCAACTTCCTGCTTTATATGATAGACATTTTCGCTTCAAGAGTTTCTTTTGCACCTCTTAAGCAGGTAATGGTGGCAGTGGGCTTCTATAACAGATACACTGAGTTTACTCAGGGTATCCTCAACATCACAAGCGTTGTATTCTTTATCAGCGTTATCTTTATTTTCAATTTCCTTACGGTAAGGGTGCTTGAGCGCCGCCGCTGGAGCTGAGTGATTTTAACTGAAAGGAATGAATAAAAATGGCTAAAAAGAAAAATGAAGCTGAGATAAATACAGCCGAAGCTAAGGCAGCTGAGACTGCTGCTGACGGCACTGCTGCAAAGGCTGACAAGAAAAGCTTTAACAAAAGAAAGCTGAAATACGGCTCCATCGCCGCAGCTATCACCCTTATCGTTATCGCTATAGTTGTTCTTATAAATGTTATCTTCAACATTGCTTCAAACAAGGTGAATATGTCCATCGACCTTACCACAAACGGCAATTTTGAGATATCCCAGCAGACAATCGACTATCTTGATACTTTAAACACACCTGTAAACATTGTTTGTCTTTCCGACGAGCTTACTTTCCAGACTGCCACATATATCTACTACAAGCAGGCATATGAGGTGCTGAAAAAGTACACCATTTACAGCGATGAGATAGACCTGAAATTTGTGGATATGGTCTCTGACCCCACATATGCCGAAAAGTACAAGGATTCCTACAAGGGCGAAATATCCCAGTACAGCATTATCGTGGAAAATCCTGCCAACGGACGCATCAAGGTTTTCGGCATCGAGGACCTTTATAACACCGAGTCCCAGTTTGATTACAGCAGCTTTTCCTATGTAACTGTTCCCGTTTCCTCAAAGGCGGAGCAGGAGATAACATCGGCGATTATGTATGTTACCGATCCCGACCCCATCAAGGCAGTTGTATTCAAGAGCGATACTTCGGGTACATCTTACGACAATGTTTACAACCTCCTCGCCGCAAACGGCTATGAGGTCAGCGAAATGGACCCTCTTTCGGGAACTATCCCTGAGGATACAGATGTTGTTGTAATAAATGCTCCTCTCAACGACTATGATTCTTCCGTTATCGATATGCTTTACGATTTCCTTGACAATGACGGAAATCTCGGAAAAAATCTTATCTATTTTGCGGATTACAGCCAGAAAACCACTTCAAACATCAACACATTCCTTGAAGAATGGGGCATTAAGGTTGAGGACGGTATTGTTGCTGACAGCGATATGAACAATCTTCAGAGCCAGAACCTCTACGTTATCCGTGATTATATCACAGAAAATGATTACTCCACAAACCTTGCTTCTGCAACTCTTCCCGTAATTGATTTCCAGTCAAAGCCCCTTACACTGCTCTTTGACACAAAGGATTCAAGAAGCACAGTGGCTCTTCTCCAGACAAAGGACACTGCATTCATTATGACCGATGCAGTTCAGGAGGCTATCAAGGGCGGCGACACATCGGGCATCGAGTACGGAGTTCAGACCACAATGGCTCTCGGAAGAAAGCACACCTTTGACGCTGACAACAATATGATATTCAGCAACGTTCTCGTTATCGGCTCTTCCGAAACTCTGGACGAAAGCTTTACTTCCACCACATACTTTAATAACGGCGACTACTTTATTTCCGTTGTAAACACAATGGCAGGCAAGAACAGCGGTATATCTATCGTTGCTAAGGACCTTGGCTCCGACAGCTTCGATATCGATCAGGGCACAGCCAACAGATATTTCATTATCTTTGTAGTTGCCGTTCCTGTTGCAGTTCTTATTATCGGCACAGTGGTATTTATCAGAAGGAGAACCAAGTAAATGAAATCCAACGTCAAGCTTTTGATAACAGGTGCGGCAGTTCTTGCCGTGCTTGCTGCCGCAGTTGTTCTGCTCAATGTGATGGGCGGCGATGAGGAACAGGAAGAAGCGGTAAGCGAAACCACTGCTTCCACCGAAACTCTGTCAAGACTGCTTTATGACAAAGACCCTGCTCAGATAGAAAATATCCACGTTTCCAACTCTTCGGGGGAGTATGACATCGTAAAGTATGATGACAGTTCCTGGTTTGTCAAGGACTTTATTGGACTTCCTCACAGTGCTGTGGCTATAAATGACATCTGTTCAAGTGCTGCGACCTTCACCTCTCAGCAGGTGGCTTCCGAAAATGCGGAGGATATGTCGGTATATGGTCTTGATGCCCCGAGAGCTGATGTAACTGTTACATTCACTGACAGCGATGATACCAAGGAGCTGCTCATCGGTAATGACTCTCCCTCTGACGGGCTGACCTATGCGGCTTTCAAGGGTGAAAATACCGTTTATGCAGTGAACACATCTGACGTTGACATTTTCCTCAATGACAGATTTTACTTCCTTGCAAAGACCGTTTACACTCAGAAGCAGGCAACAGATGAAAATGACACCACCGATTATTCCAAGATAACAAGCATTACCATTTCCCGTAAAGACATCGACTATGACATCGTTCTTGAATACGATGTTCGTCAGGACGATGCGGACGCTATTTACGGCAACTCTTCGAGCCACGTAATGACAAGCCCCGTAAGCCTTGACCTTAATCCCGATACCTCCTATGACGTTATCAACGATGTTTTTGACCTGACCGCAACAGAGATCGCAGTGGCAGCGCCCACTGATGAAATACTGGAGCAGTTTGGTCTTGCCGACCCATTCGGTGAAGTAAGCTTCGACATCACAGGCGGGGACTTCTATCTGCTTATGGGCAATGAGTATTATGATGAAAGCGGCAAGGCTCTCGGAAGATACTGCTATGCTGACGGTATCGACATAATCTATATGTTCGATTACAGCACTCTTCCTTGGGCAACTGTAATGCCTCTTGACATCACAATGAGTATGATAACCGGCACTTACATCTACTCTGTCAATACCATTGAGATCGAGACTGCTGACAATGACACGCTGTTCACACTCAGCGGCGGCAGCGATGATTTCACTGTGCAGTGTGATGACGAACTGGTAACGGCTGACAATTTCAAGGACTTTTATCAGTATATTCTCCGTGCCCCTGCTGAGGAGCTTTATCTGGAGGAATGCACTGACCCTGCGGATATAACCGTTACTATCAGTCACGAGTACGGCGTTGACAAGATTGAGTTTATCAACTCCGCCGACAGAAAATCTGTTATCAGACTTAACGGCAGAACAAGTTTCAAGTGCAGAACAGCTTATGTGAACCGTCTTATCGACAATGTTCAGAAGCTGCTGAACGGTGAGGATATAGTTTCCACTTGGTAAGCATTTCGAGCTTTTCCGCAGTTTGAAAATGATATAATGTTAATATTCGGTCGGCAACATCTTCTTAATAAAGTTATAAAAATGTTAAAAAACTACTTGATTTTTCTGTACTTTTGTGTTATAATGTTTTAAAGAAGATTTGCAGGCTTTACTAATTTATAAGGAGGAACAGCTATGAGTGACGCAGCAGAAACAAAAAAGACAGATTTCTTTACCTATAAAGGCTATCCTTTAGTAAGAAAGGGAGACCAGCTCTATTACGGAAATATGTACGACCCATATGTTATAATGATGCAGATTATGGAAAAAACAAAGGTCGGCGATCTTGATGTTGCAAGCAAGGTCAAGATATACAAAATGGCTACTGACGAAAAGCTTAATCCCGTAGAAGCTATTATCAAGCAGAGCGAGAAGAGCAGCCTATATGAGGCTCTTGACATCGCCTATGCTTGGCTCTCAAGATAAAAAAATAAAGCTGTCCGAATTTTGAAATGCTCCCCTTTTGTTAGACAATGTGGTATAATAAAAATATACCGA
>CAMBJF010000020.1 GCA_945867875.1 uncultured Ruminococcus sp.
GGGATACGCCTCAGACCGCTTACAAACCGATTCCCGACGGCACATACGTAACCGACAGGCTCCTTTACACCTCCCCCTATCTCAGCTCCTATCACGGCGATGACAACGGCATATCCTACGAAATAAATGGCAATACCCTAACACTGTCGGGAGGATATCTTGAAAGCGACATCAGATACAGCATATCCGAGCCCCGCGAAATACCCTTTACCGCCGAGGAATGGGACGATACCTATGATACCTTTGACGGTCTTGGCTGGCAAAACGGGGAAATAAACCTGAGCAATCATACCGAAAAATACTGTTTTCCCCTTGAAAGCAATGACATTGACGGCAAGTATTATCTTTTTTCTATGGACGATGAGCTTTGGTATGTAAGCAGCCTTGAAATATACACGCTGAAGCTCTCTCAAACAAACACATAATTTTCTGAGGTGTTTTATGAACGAAACAATACTCGATTATCTTATAAAAGCCCTTGTGCTCTTTACCGCCGTGCCCGTCCACGAGTGCGCCCACGCCTGGGTAGCCGAGAAAATGGGCGATGACACCGGAAGAAAGCAGGGACGCATAACCCTGAATCCCTTTGCCCACCTGACCCTGTGGGGCTCACTTATGATGATACTTGTGGGCTTCGGCTGGGGCAAGCCTGTAATGGTCGATTCGAGAAATTTCAAGAACCCCAAAAAGGGAATGGTGCTCACCTCTCTTGCAGGGCCTGCATCTAACTTCATAATGGCATTCCTGTCGATGATAGTTTACAAGGTACTTGCGTTTTTAAGTTATGCAAAGGACAGCAGTACCCTGGATATGATGGCAACGGTGTTTGTGTATATCACCCTTATAAACATATCCCTTGCGGTGTTCAACTTCCTGCCCATACCGCCCCTTGACGGCTCAAAGATATTCAACGCCATTCTCCCCGAAAAATGGTACTTCACCATTATGAAGTATGAAAATTTCATCTTCATTGCGCTGATAATCCTTGTGTATTCGGGTCTCCTTGACGCACCTCTCAGCTTTTTGCAGGACAAGGTAATCGATGTGATGCTCTTCCTCACGGGCTGGGTGGACAAAATAATGTCACTTCTCATTGCAGGCGGCGTGATATGAGCGAATTATCATTCAGGCTGGAGGTTTTCGAGGGCCCCCTCGACCTGCTTCTCCACCTTATCTCAAAGCACAAGCTGAACATCAACGATATCCCCATTATGACCCTTGTGGAGCAGTATCTTGCCTATATTTCCGATATGGCGGAGCAGGATATGGAGATTGCGGGGGAATTTCTTGAAATGGCGGCAAGGCTCATTTACATCAAGACCGTTTCCCTGCTCCCCCGAAAGGAAGAGGCGGAAACGCTGAAAAAGGAGCTGGAGGGCAGGCTTATCGAGTATTCCCTCTGCAAAGCGGCGGCTGTGCTGATGAGGGAAAAATACCTCGGTGATGCATACAGCGTCAGAAAGCCTATGAAGATAGAAACGGACAGCACCTACAGCCGTCACCACGACCCCGAGGAGCTTTTGAAGGCATACAGGGGAATGGAGATAAAAAAGGACAAAAAGCCCCCTGAGCTTGCGCCCTCGGCATTCTCAAAGCTTGTTTCAAAAAAATTCGTTTCCGTTTCATCGAAGATAGTAACGGTGCTGAAAATGCTTTACAAGGAGGGGAAATGCTCCCTCGAGGGCATTTTTTCGGGAATGACCGACCGCTCGGAAAGAGTTGCGGCGTTCCTTGCGGTGCTGGAGCTTACCAAAACAGGACGAATACTTTTAAATGACGACAACACCGAGGTCACATTCAACACGGCTTCGGACATAGATATAAACGAAAATGCGGTTTCCGAGTGGGAAACGGAGGAAAGGAGCGACAGCACAGATGAAGCTGACGGATAAGGCTGCGGCAATGGAAGCGGTGCTTTTTGCCTGCGGAGACCCTGTTGAGCCTGAAAGACTCTCAGCCGCCATAGGCATTGAAAAGGGTGCGCTTTCTCAGCTTGCAGATGTGCTTAACGACGCATATTCCGAGAACAGAAGCGCCCTTACGGTGCTCCGACTGGGCGGCAGCTATCAGCTTGCTGTGAGGACGGAATATTATGACTGCGTAAAGGCGGCGGCGGAGAACAAGAAAAATGCTCCACTGTCCCCTGCGGCTATGGAGGTGCTTACCATAATCGCCTACAATCAGCCCGTCACAAAAAGCTTCGTGGAGCATATCAGAGGGATAGACAGCTCAAGCGTGGTAAACTCACTTGTTGAGAAAAATCTACTTGAAGAAGCGGGCAGACTTGATGTTCCGGGACGGCCTATCGCTTACAAAACGACCCCCGTTTTCCTGCGCTGCTTCGGTCTCGAGAGCATAGACGATCTCCCGCCCCTCCCCGGTCATGTCAAGGAGAATTTCGACACTCTGCTCACCGATATCCCCGAAGAGGACGGAGATGCGTAAATGGCGGTACTTATCATAATAGCAGTCATTATATTTCTTATACTGCTGACCCTTAATATCCCCGCAGAAGCGTATATCAGATTTTACGGCGGAAAGCTTGATATCAAGGTGAAATATCTTTTTCTGAGCATATACCCCCGAAAGGAAAAGCCGCCTAAAAAGGCGAAAAAGGGGCATAAGAAATATAAGGAATATCCCCCATTGCCCGCCGATGACACGGCAGACAAGGAGCAGACCGACACGTCCGAAACGGCTGATGAAGTTATAGATGCGGCGGACACTGAACCTGATTCTTCCGATGATATCACCATAGCAGAAAAAAAGGAGCGTCCGCCAAAGCAAAAGGCGGAAAAGCCCCCTTTAATGGATAGGATAAACGGTAAGCTCGATGAGCTTGCCGAAAAGAAAAATTCCATATCCCTGCTAATGGAGCTCATAGGCGAACCCCTCAAACGCTTCGGCGGCAAGCTGCGTATCGACGATGTGATAATCGACTGCGCCGCTGCCGATGAAGATGCCGCAAAGGCTGCCGTTTTTTACGGCACAATAGGCTCTGCGGTGTATAACACAATATCATTTCTCCGTCAGTTTGCCGCAATGTCCATAAAGTCGGTGAATATAAGCTGTCTTTACAACACCCCCTCAGACAAAAGCCGATTTGACGGTGAATGCAAGCTGCATCTGAGACCTGCAAGCCTTGTGAATGCAATTTTTGCAGTGCTCTTCGGATATATGAAGGACAAGGAAAAATACTCTCCTGTTATGGAGCTTTTAGGAAAGGATAAATAATAATGGACACAAAAACAAAAGAACTCATTACCGCCTCAATGGACAAGATACACGAAATGGCTGACGCAAACACCATTATGGGCACTCCCGTAAAGGTTGACGGCGGCGTTACCATTATCCCCGTTTCAAAGGTATCCTACGGCTTTGCGGGGGGCGGCTCAGACCTGCCCAGCAAGACCGACAAGGAGCTTTTCGGCGGTGCCAGCGGTGCGGGAGTTACCGTTACCCCTCTCGGCTTCCTCGTTATCTCAAACGGCGATGTTCAGCTTATGCAGATGAATCTTGATGTTTCAACCTCTTCCGCTATCGTGAATATGGTTCCCGAGGTGTTCAACAAGGTTGCTGGACTTTTCAAAAAGGACAAACCCGAGACTTCAGCCAGCGCTAAGTCTGCCGATATCCCCGACAATCGTGACACCGATGATATCGAGCTTCCCGAGGAAATGGTTGAGAGCGGTATGACCGACGATATCGACTTCGATTTCAAGGACTGACCGAATTTTTCCCCTCCCCTGCGCATAAGCTTATATATCTATATAATGCTACGGGGGAATGAGTATGAAAAGGCTGTGTGCAGTGCTTTCGGCGGCGGCTGTTATGATATCCTGCGCCGCTGATATCGGCAGCACGGATATAAAGCCGCAGGCAGGAGACATTTCCGCAAAGGCGGCTGTGCTTATGGAAGCGTCCACGGGAAAGGTCATTTGGGGAAAGTGCGAAAATCAAAAGCTACCTATGGCGAGCACCACCAAAATCATGACCACCATACTGACCCTTGAAAGCGGCGACCTTGACACGGAATTTACCGCAGACAGCGAGGCGATAAAGGTCGAGGGCTCTTCAATGGGACTCAGAGAGGGCGACATCGTTTCAAAGCGTGACCTCTGCATAGGAATGCTGCTGCCCTCGGGAAATGATGCGGCAAACTGTGCGGCGGTGAAGCTCGGCGGCACGGCTGAGAAATTTGCGGATATGATGAACGCAAAGGCATCACAGCTCGGTATGACCTCCACTCATTTCGTGACCCCCTCAGGACTTCACGACGACGCTCATTACTCCACGGCTGCGGATATGGGGCTTCTTGCGTCATATGCAATAAAGAACCCTGATTTCAGGGAAATATGCTCATCAAAAAGTATGAAGCTCACCTTCGGCGACCCTCCATTTGACAGGTGGCTAACCAATACAAACAAGCTCCTCAGCCGCTATGAGGGCTGCATCGGCGTAAAGACAGGCTTTACCGATGAAGCGGGGCGGTGTCTTGTTTCGGCGGCGGAGCGGGACGGCGTTATGCTTGTGTGCGTTACCCTTAATGCCCCCGATGACTGGAACGATCACGCAAAGCTCCTTGACTACGGTTTCAGCGTTACGGAATGCACCGACCTTGGAGGGAAACAGTACACCGTGTCGGCTGTTGGCGGCACCTCCGACAGCATCACCCTTGTGACGGAGCGGAATATGACACTGCCAAAAATAAACGGCAATACTCCCGAGGTAACATACACTGCGGCTGTTCCGCAGAGGGTATATGCCCCTGTACGAAAGGGCGAAAGGCTCGGCACTCTCACGGTAAAATGCGGCGGCAGGGTAATTGACGAAATACCGCTAATATCCGCCGATGACCTTGCCATAAAGGGCGGAAACAGCTATGAACCGCCTCTTGTGAGCCGTGTAACGGACGTACTGAAAGAACTACTGTTTAAATAAAAAGGATTTGATAAAAATGGAAAAAATAAGACTTCAGAAAATTTTATCCGACAGCGGCATCTGCTCCCGCAGAAAGGCTGAGGAGCTTATCTCCCAAGGGCTTGTCAAGGTAAACGGCAAGGTGGCAAAGCTTGGCGACAAGGCTAATGACCGTGATGTTATTATGGTGGACGGCGAAAGAGTCCGCTACTCCAAAAAGCGCAGAAAGATATACATTATGCTCAACAAGCCCCGTGGATATGTTACCACAATGTCCGACGAGCTGGACAGAAAGTGCGTTACTGAGCTTCTTGACGGCGTTGAGGAGAGAGTATATCCCGTGGGCAGGCTTGACCGCAATTCCGAAGGACTTCTTCTCTTCACAAATGACGGCAATTTCGCCAATGACATTATGCACCCCAGCCGCCACATCAGCAAGACATACCGTGTAACAGTCCACTCAAAGATAACCGATGAGCAGGTGGTAAGGCTCACAGAGGGCGTTGAGCTTGACGGCAGAATGACCCTCCCCGCAACGGTTAATGTTGAGCTTGACAGCCCCGAAAGAAGCGTTATGCGCATTACCATCAGAGAGGGCAGGAACAGGCAGATACGCCGTATGTGCGAGGCTGTGGGACTTGAAGTGGTAAGACTCCGCAGAACATCTATCGGTCCCGTTAAGCTCGGTATGCTGAAGCCCGGTGCCTGGAGAGAGCTTACTGCGGAAGAAATAAGGGCTATGAGAAACGCTGTGGGAAAGGATCAGTAAGGCAGGGCAGGCTGTGCCTGCAGCCTATCGTTCTAATTTTTTTCGGGCATCAGGCGGACAGCTCGGTAACGGTACAATTTTGGTTCGGTAAAAAACATCTGTAGGGGACAGGGAACCCGTCCCGAGATGGGTTCCCCGTCCCCTACAGATGTTGTGTTTATTTATCAGGATATAAAATTAGCTTCGGAGCATTTCAATTTTGCTCCGAAGCTTTTTTATGTATCTTATCTCTTTTTGATATTGCTTGAATAATAAGTATTCACCGCTTCATTCTTTATGAGAATGAGAATGGAGATAACGTTCAGGGCAACTGCACCAATGCCGAAAAGGATATGTATGATGCCGTCCTGAATGCTGTTGTTAAGGGTGAAGAGCACAAGCCCGGGGCCTGCATAAACCAGCGCCATAACGCCATAAAGCGCCACCGCAAGCATTTTAACGTGCTTGGACTTCACAAGCAGGAGAAGTGCGCCGAGGAGCATAAATGGTGCCGAATACTTAAACAGCTCTTCATAATCGCCCCAGCCCATTGCAAAAAAGCATATCGCCGCTGATGCAATGCCCATAAGTATGGGAAGCACAGAAATTGCAAAGCCCTTCCTTGCTATTTTTAGACGCTTCTCTTCAAGAAGCCTGTTGGCAATGTTCTGGCTTGCTCTTGCGTTAAAATTCTCGGGGCGTTTGCCGAGGTCCTCGTTCAGTCTCTGACGGAGCACTCTCTTCTGGTCATCATCAAGCTGTTCCTTTGACATAAGGTCTTCCGCCTGTGCCTCAGGGGCTTTGTACTCGCTGCTAAGGTCATCAAGAACAGGACCGCTGCCCACTTCCATAGAAAGGTCGCTCATTTTAATGGCTTCCTGCATATTTCTTGCGGATTCCTCACGTCCCGAACGGATAGGCTTTACGGTTGCGGCAAGGTCCTCAAGGACAAGGCTTTCCTTGTCAGGTTCATCATCAAGGTCATATTCATCGGAGAAGTCAAAGGTATCATCAGTGTGGTCGTCCTCTTCGGGCTCCTGCTCAATGACAAATTCCTCTTCCTTGGGCTTCTCCTCTTTCTTTACCTCGGGAAGAGGGGGAAGCTCAAAATCATCATCTGTATCAATACTGTCAAGCTTGTCGGGAGCTTCATATTCACTTGCATTTTTAAGCGTGTCAGCGGAAACATCTTCCTTTATCGCATCAAGGCTGTTGTCAACAGTCTTTTCGGGAAGAGGAGGAAGCTCCGCATCAATTTCCTTGTCGGAAAGCTCCTTATCCACCTTTTCCACAGTCTCGCCTACCTTTACGGGGCGCTTGGGGAGAGGGGGAAGCTCAAAATCGTCTAACATATCTGTATTAACATTCAGTATATCGTTCTCGGGCATAATTTAAACGTTCCTTTCAAATCAAAATCAGTCGCCAACGGTAATTGCTTCGGGGAATACGTTTGAAGTGCTGTCCTGCATAAAGGTGGTATTTACATAACCACGGATAATTGCACCGTCGATAACGGAAATGGTAGAGGCTGTAATGTCGCCCACGATAATTGCATCATTCTTGAACTCAGCCTTTCCGCCGACTTCAACATTACCCTGTATCCTTCCGTTAAGGTCAAGGTACTGGGTGTCGATATCGCCAAGGAGAATGCTGTCGTGGTCTATCTGCACCTGTCCCTTGGAGGAAATGCTGCCCTGCATCTGTGCTCCTGCCATAACGGCATTGTTGCACTCGATGTTGCCAACGACCTTGCCCGAAACGGCGATGTTCTTGGTGAGCTTTATGTTTCCCTGCACGCTGCCCTCAACGTTGATGTTGGCAAAAGAGCTGATATCGCCGCTGATGCGGGTGTTGCGGGAAATGACCGTTGTTTCCTCGGTCTCATAATATGGTGTCTCAGGGGGTCTGCCGCCACGGAATGCGGAGCCGCCCGATGGAGTTCTGGGGGGAGGATTATATCCGCCGCCGTTGTAGCCGCCGCCATAGCTCGGACGGGTAACGGGAGGGGGCGGAGGAGGTGGTGGCGCAAAGCCGCCGTCAGAGGCTGTCTGATACTCAAATCTGCCGTAATTGTCCGCCTGCTGGGGTGCTGCCGCTTCGGGAGCGCCTGCACCTGAACTTACGTCCTCACCGAATGGGTCGGCGGAGGACTGATTATGTACAGCCTGTCTGAATTCATCAGCTGAGGGCATCGACTCGGGTGCGCTGTTTGTTCCCGAATAGTCCGTTCCGTAGCTTTCAGCCGCAGCAGTCTCCGCAGAGGGGGCAAGACTTTCATCGAAACCGCCGGGAACGGCAGTCTCGTCCATAAACTTATCCACCTCGGTCTTTTTGCGGGAGCCCTTGGAAAGGTTATCGCCTACAAGGCCGTCTTTTTTAAGTATTTCTTTAACGGCCTGATTAAAGTTATCCTTTAAGCTCATTTTATTTATCTTCCTTCCTTCAAAAAGGTCTATTTATAGGTCATTTTATATAACAGTGCTGTCTGTATAAGCCTTGAATGAATAGCCCTTTGCGGTCATATCCGAGATAATGTCCTCAACTGTGTAGACCGTGTTTGTGTCATCGCTGCCGCCGTGGAGAAGAACAACGCTGCCCTTTTCGGCGACCTTGTTGCGGAACACTCTTGATGTTACTCTGTCATATATTTCCTGCCAGCCGCTGTCGGGGGCTGTGTCATCGGAAGCGACATTATATTCGCAGTAAACAAAGCCTCTTGAAGAAAGCGCTGTTATGATGTCCTGTCTTGTTTCGGCAGTCATATCCGCAGTGTCGGGTATTCTGTAAAGCACGGGTGATGTGCCCGATATTTCCGATATGCCGTTAAAAAGGTCGTTGAAATCAGCAAGATAGCTCTTTGCATCGGCATAAGACCTGTCCGCTCCCGCAAGCACTCCCAGAGAATTCCCTCTCGATACCGCAAGACGGACTATATCTGCATTATCGTTGCTCACATCGGAAGTGTCAAGGAAAAAGGCTGCCTTTGCGTTCTGACGGTCAAGGATAATGAGCAGGTCGCCCATATTGGGTGAGGGGTCGCCCTCAAAAGTGAGGAAAACGTCATTTGAAGCCGCCTGAACGGTGATTCCCGAAGATGTCACCGCAAGGTCGGGATAAAGAGATGAGATGTCATCGGCATCGGAAATTTCCGCTGCTGTCTCTGACGGAACAGTCTCGGAAACAGCGCTGCTTTCCGAAACAGTCCCCTGCGTATCGGCAGGGATAGTCACGTCCGCAGGAACATTGTCCTCTGCGGCAATATTGCTGCCACGGTTGAGAACTGCTTCAATTTCCTCAACGGTATAGCCGTCGGCGGTCATCTCGGAAATGTATTCTTCGATAGTCCTTGATTTATCGCCGCCGTTTTCAAGCTTGTGGCACTTTATTCCGAAAAACACTGCCAGCAGCGTTGCAATGCCGATCCAGCCGAACACCACCGTCAGAATAAGATGTCTGAAAAATTTAACGCTTCCGAAGTACATATATTAAACATTCGGGCAGAACACCCGCACTCCTTTCGGCACAAATGACCCCGCCAAACGGGGCTTCTGTCATCAGAACAGATATACTCAATATTAATAATACACCTTTTTCACTGTTCTGTCAACAGAATATGAGCAAAAAAATTTGCCAAAATGCGTCATAACATCAAGTATCACCGGATGCATTTTAATCCGATTTTAATGTTGCTGCCCGATGATTTTAATGCTGATATGATATAATTACAGAGTTGTTTGACAGGGCTGTAGGATATTTCCAAAAATCCGTCTTAGGTGCAGGAAAATTTGTGCATAAATGCGGTTGCAAAATTTTTCCCGCTATAGTATTATTGTATTATGACAGTAACACAAGCAAAGGAGGGCGGAAATGCACTGGGTATTCACGTCCGACGCACCAATTTATCTTCAGGTGGTAAGACAGCTGGAGCAGATGATAGCCTCGGGAATGCTTGCCCCGGGCGACAGGCTCCTGTCGGTCAGAGAATTTGCGTCACAGGCAAACATTAACCCCAACACTATGCAGAAAGCCCTCACAGAGCTTGAGGACCGTGGCATAGTTTACTCAAAAAGGACCTCGGGGCGGTTCGTCACCGACGATACCGAAAGGATATCACAGCTGAGGGAGGAACTGGCAGAAAAAGAGATAACGAATTTTCTCACGGCTATGAAACGGCTTGGGTATTCGGACACACAAGCAGGCAGGCTCGTCTGCGAAAGAGCCAAAATTACTGAATAGTGATAGTTAAGAAAGGATACGTGTTATGAGCAAAGCAAAAACAGCAGGCAAAAAGGGTTCAAAGATCAAAATTATAATCATTGTCGCCGTACTGGCGCTTATCGCCGCATTCATCTTTATGATGGTGCAGAGTGCGTCGATGATGTCGGGAATGACAATGGCTGAAACATTTCCCCTTGAAAAGAAGACCATTGAAAACAAGGTCTCCGTCAGCGGTATAGTTGAGAGCCAGAATTTCAAGCAGGTGGCTTCAAATCTCACATATAACGTTGAGAGCGTGAATGTTGAGGTAGGCGACACAGTCAAGGCGGGGGATATCCTTGCAGTCCTTGATTCAAGCGACCTCCAGGATCAGATACTCCAGCAGCAGAGCGCTCTTGACAGCAGCAATGTCAACACCGAATATTCTCTCAGCACCGCCGAGAAGAATTACAATGATGCTCTTGCGCAGATAAATGACGGTTCATATCCCGAGATAAGAAACGCAAAGCTTTCTCTTGACAATGCGGAAGAGGCTCTCAGAAAGGCTCAGGAAAAGTATGATGAGCAGCTTGAAATTCAGGGCAGCGACCGTGACAGCCAGCTTGTAAGCGCACAGAAGGGCGTTGAATCCGCAAAGTATGAGCTTGACTGCGCAAAGGACGATTACCTTGAAGCAAAAAATGACAGCGACACCGAGGACTACAGCGACATCAAGGATCTTAAAAAGGCTTATGATGACGCAAAGAAGGAATACAACACCCGTTACAGCGACATCAAGAGCGAAGAGCTGAGAAAAGCAAGAGAAGCTTATGAAAACGCTCTTTCCGACTATACATATTTTTCCTCAATGCTTTCCTATGACTCAGGTATCGTTTCAGCCTCCACAGTTACCGATGCACAGCAGAGACTTACGGAAGCAAAGTCAAAGCTTTCCGAGCTTGAAGCAAAGTATGATGTAAAGACCACCGAGGACACCTATGAAAAGGCTCTCGAAGCATACACCAAGGCAAAGGCTGACATCGACTCCAAGAACTCCGTTGCTCTCAAAAATGCAGAGCGCACCTATGAGCGTGCAAAGGTAAGCTATGAGAACGCTCAGAACACTCTTAAGGCCATTGAGAACGGCAATGACACATCTATCAAGAGCTACAAGGAAGCTGTTGATGATGCTCAGACAGCTGTTGACACCGCAAGAGAAAGCTATGACCTTGCCCTCAAAAATGCAGACTCCTCCCTGGCTGCACTTAAGGCACAGGCTGACAGAGAAAAGGTCCTTTCGGGAAATGATTCCCAGCTCATCAACCTTGAAATTCTTAAAGGCAAGCTTGATGACTGCGTTATAAAGGCTCCCTGCGACGGTACGGTAACAGCCGTAAACACCACCGAGGGCGCACCGGCAACAGGCACAATGTTCATCATCGAGGACCTTGACAATCTCAGAATGAAGGCAACTGTAAAGGAATATAACATCAGCAGTCTCAAGCCTGATATGAAGGTAACAGTAACTATCCCCTCCCTTAACAATGAGGAATTTGACGGCGTTATCAGCAAGATCGCTCCCACAGGCGTTAAGGGCGCAGACGGCAAGAGCGACGGCACAGCTTCCTTTGAGGTCGAGGTAAATATCCACGGCACAAAGGACAAGGGCGTGCTTATCGGTATGAACGCAAAGTGCTCCGCTGTTACAGGCAGTGCGGAAAATGTTTATGCTGTTACATATGACGCTGTGGTTGAGGATTCCGACGGTCAGAGCTATGTTTACACCGCTGATATGATCGAGGGCGGCAACGGCACTGCCACCGCAAGAAGAATAAATGTTGAAACCGGCTTTGAGAGCGATGCTGAGGTGGAGATAATCTCCGATGAGCTTACTGACGGAATGGAGCTTCTCTCCAACGCAGGCGACCTTACCGACGGCGGACTTGTTATAATCACAAGTGCTCTGGGTGACGCTGTTCAGAGCGCAGCCGCAGCATCAGCAGAATAACGGGGTGACCGGAATGAAGAAAAACATCACCCCTCCCGTTTACGGCTACGGGAACAACGCCGTGCCCGAAGAGGCTTCAAAATACGTTATCTGCGCAAAGGATATCGTTAAGAGCTTCTATGTGGGCACTCCCAATGAGCTTGAAATTCTCCACGGTATGACATTCAACGTCCCCAAGGGCGAGTTTGTGTCCATAGTCGGTCAGTCAGGTTCGGGCAAATCCACTCTTATGAACATTATCGGCGCTCTTGACCGCCCCACCTCGGGAAGCTATTTTCTTGACGGCGTTGACGTTTCAAAAGCCAATGACAAGGAGCTTTCAGCTATCAGAAACAAGCAGATAGGCTTCGTTTTCCAGACCTTCAACCTTATCGCAAGAACATCGGCGCTCAAAAACATTGAGCTGCCTATGCTCTACGGCGGCGTTCCCTCAAAGCAGCGCAGGGAAAGGGCTAAGGAGCTTCTTGAAATAGTTGAGATGACAGACCGTGCAAATCATATGCCAAATGAGCTTTCGGGCGGTCAGAAACAGCGTATCGCCATTGCAAGAGCTATGGCGAATGACCCTGCAATAATCCTTGCCGATGAGCCTACGGGCGCTCTCGACAGCAAAACAGGCCGCCTTGTAATGGACCTTTTCCATAAGCTTCACAAGGAGCAGGGCAAGACTATCGTCCTCATCACCCATAACAATGAGCTTGCGGAGGAAACTGACAGGATAATCACCATCTCCGACGGCAACATCATCGGAGACACGGGAAACCGCAATAAACCTAAGGAGGCGGAGGCATAATGGGATTTCTTGAAAACATAGCTCTCGCTTTCTCGGGACTTCGCTCCAACAAAATGAGAGCATTCCTCACGATGCTGGGAATCATCATCGGCATCGGCTCGGTCATCGCCATAAGCACCCTTGGAAGCATTATGGAAAACAGTGTAATGGACATTTTCAACTCTCAGGGCGGTGCAAATCTTGTTGGCTTTCAGCTTTCTATGAAAGACAATGCCGCAAGAGATTATTATATGGACGAGGACCTGATGACAGGTGAAATGGTAAAGGACGTTGAGCAGAAATTTGCCGATGATATTGACGTTACTATCCTTAATGCAGGCACATCATCGGGCAAAATGAATATACGCCGCAAGGATTACGACATCACCCTTTACGGCGTAAATGCAGGCTACATCAAACAGAGCATGCAGAAAATGGTGGCAGGACGCTATGTCACCGCCAAGGACTGCGAGCAGTACCGCAGCACAGCCGTTATCTCCGACAAGCAGGCAAGAAAGCTTTTCGGCTCTGAAAGAGGTGCCGTGGGCAAGACCATATCCGTTACGGTAAGCGACGGAAATATGATAGACCTTACTATCGTAGGCGTTTATCAGTATCAGCTGTCGGGAATGATGTCGGCAATGGTCAATATGATGGGCGACGACTGGAACGGCGAAATTTATATGCCCTACACCACCTACAACCGCTTCCAGGGCATAAACGATGACGAATTTTTCTACTTCAACGTAAACACCAAAACAGGCGTTGATGCTGACAGCTTCTGTAAAGATGTTCAGGAATATCTTAACAATACCTACTACCGTGACAATGACTCGATGGAGATATTCTATCAGACAGCGCAGTCACAGATGGATATGATAAGCGAAGTTCTCGGAATGCTCCAGCTTGCCATTTCGGTAATTGCGGGAATATCACTCCTTGTAGGCGGCATCGGCGTTATGAACATAATGCTTGTTTCGGTAACGGAGAGAACAAGGGAGATCGGCGTAAGAAAGGCTATGGGCGCACCCAATTCCGCTATCAGAATGCAGTTTATAGTTGAGTCCATAATCATCTGCCTTATCGGCGGCGTTATCGGAATACTCTTCGGAATACTTCTCGGAAACATTGCGGGACTTATCGTGGGAACAACTGCTTCTCCCACTATTGGTTCCATAGTGCTTGCGGTAGGCTTCTCAATGGCGATAGGCGTATTCTTCGGCTATTACCCCGCAAACCGTGCGGCAAAGCTTGACCCTATCGAGGCTCTGAGATACGAATAAGCAGGCTGACGGCTTATAAACTAAACAAAAAAGTCCCCGCATAATCATTCAAGATCATGCGGGGACCTTTTTTATGTTTTAATATCAATAATTTTCTTCGCTTATCTCAAAATAGCTCTTGGGGTGATTGCAGACGGGACATACCTCGGGAGCCTTTGTGCCGACGATGATATGACCGCAGTTGCGGCACTCCCATATCTTGACCTCGCTCTTTTCAAAAACAGCGGCGGTCTCAACATTTTTCAGCAGTGCACGGTAGCGCTCCTCGTGATGCTTCTCGATAGCGCCCACCATACGGAATTTCTTTGCAAGCTCGGTGAAGCCCTCAGCTTCGGCAGTCTTGGCAAAGTCCTCATACATATCGGTCCACTCGTAATTCTCGCCGTCAGCGGCAGCTGCAAGGTTGTCGGCGGTGCTGCCGATGCCCTGAAGCTCCTTGAACCACATTTTTGCGTGCTCCTTTTCGTTGTCGGCAGTTTTGAGGAAAATTGCGGCTATCTGCTCAAAGCCCTCTTTTTTTGCCACGGAGGAGAAATATGTATATTTGTTTCTTGCCTGAGATTCGCCTGCGAAAGCGGCTTCAAGGTTCTTTTCAGTCTGAGTTCCTGCGTATTTTGATGCCATATAAGTACCATTCCTTTCATTTTGCAGAGCACATCTTTGGTATGTTCTGCTGTAAATATCAAGTATTATTATACATTGATTTGTAAGAAATGTCAATGAATAGAACGTGAAATATTAGTATAAGACTATTGACAGAGGGAAATATAATGGAACTTGATATGAAAAGCTTCAAGCGTGCTCTTCTGCTGGGAGCACTGGGTGCAATGCTTATGACGGCGGGAGACCTTTCTCTGAGCCTTATCGCTCCAAGCAATTCGGACAGCGGGCTGTATGCGAGGAAAGCCTATATGAACGGCAGCTACGGACTGTGGAGACCCGTTTTCCTGCTCATAACGGGAATACCGGGAATGTTCTTTTATTACTTTGGTGTCAGGGCAATGCACGATATGATAAAGCCCGAATGCAAAAAGCTCCGTTTTCTCATAAAATACGGCGGTCTGGGCTACATATGCTCAGGTGCGGCGCTTCACTTTTTCGTCGGCTCACTTTCCTACTGGGTCGCCGCTCTTACCCCCGAATTTGACAGAGAAACGGCTCTGAGGATAGTTGACAGCTACTATGACAGATTTATTGGCGGGGAATATCTCCTTTACATTCCCATAGCCGCACTTATGCTGGGAAGTTTTGCCGCCGTTGTTACGGGACGCACGGCACTCCCTAAGAAAATGGCGGTGTTCCACGCACTTACGTGGCAGATAATACTTGTTTCTATCCCTCACATACGTATGCTCTTCTCACCTGATATCATCACTGCGGATTATGCTTTCAGCCAGTCATCGGGCAATGCAGCAGCGGTCATAATGTTTATTGCCTGCTTTATTTGGACGGTGAAGAGTGAGAAAAGGGGCGGTTGAATGGTATGGCTCTCTCGTAAGCTCGGGGAGTTGCTTTGTCAAAAACGTTCCACCGGAACGTTTTTGAGGGTAAGTTTATTGGGGTCTGTTAAAAGGGGGTGCGGTCTTGTTCGCACCCCCTCGAAATGCTTTCGCATTTCTCACCCCTTGCTCCGTTTTTTTGAAATAAGGGGATTTCGCCCTCTGCGGAGGGCGACCAAAGTGCGCCGCCCTTTGGAAACCCGCCACCTTTGAAAAGGTGGACGAAACTTTTACCTTTGTGTTTATTTGTACAACTTTTTTTATTTTGCTCGCTTCTCTGTTTGACAATATCTGCAAGATATGATATAATAACTATATCATTTATGCTCTGAAAGGAAGTTAATTTAAAATGAAGGATACAAGCACCTACGAATCCCCTTTCTGCACCCGTTACGCAAGCAAGGAGATGCAGTATATTTTCTCCGCTGACAAGAAGTTCACAACCTGGAGACGTCTCTGGGTAGCTCTCGCCAGAGCTGAGATGAAGCTCGGTCTCCCCGTTACTCAGGAGCAGGTAGATGAGCTTGAAGCAAATATCGACAACATCGACTATGAATGCGCCGCAGAGCGTGAGAAGCTCGTTCGCCACGATGTTATGGCTCACGTTTACACCTACGGTCAGGTCTGCCCCAAGGCTGCGGGCATCATTCACCTTGGTGCTACCTCCTGCTATGTGGGCGACAACACCGACATCATCGTTATGAGGGACGCTATGCAGGTAGTCCTCAAAAAGCTTGTTACCGTTATCGCTCAGCTTTCCGCATTCGCTGAGAAGTACAAGGATATGCCCGCTCTGGCATACACACATCTCCAGCCCGCACAGCTTACCACCGTGGGCAAGAGAGCAACTCTGTGGATAAATGAGCTGCTTATGGACCTTGACGAGCTTGAATACCGCATCAAGAACCTGAAACTCCTGGGCTCCAAGGGCACAACAGGCACACAGGCTTCCTTCAAGGAGCTTTTCGAGGGCGATTCCGCAAAGGTCAAGGAGCTTGAAAGAATGATAGCTGAGGAAATGGGCTTTGACGCTGTTGTTCCCGTTTCCGGTCAGACCTATTCAAGAAAGATAGATTCCCAGATAATAAACACCCTCGGCAACATCGCTCAGTCCGCTATGAAGTTCGCAAACGATATGAGAATTCTCCAGAACTTCAAGGAAATGGAAGAGCCCTTCGAGAAAAATCAGATTGGTTCCTCCGCAATGCCCTACAAGAGAAATCCTATGCGCTGCGAGAGAATAACCGCCCTTGCAAGATACCTTATGATAGACACACTGAATCCTGCATTCACCGCAGGCACACAGTGGTTCGAGAGAACTCTCGATGACTCCGCTAACAAGAGAATTTCCGTTGCAGAGGGCTTCCTCGCCTGCGACGCTATCCTCAACATTATGATAAACGTGACCGCAAACCCTGTGGTATATCCCAAGGTCATTCGTCAGAGAATTATGCGTGAGCTTCCCTTTATGGCTTCCGAGAACATTATGATGGACGCTGTCAAGAAGGGCGGAAACCGTCAGGAGCTTCACGAAAAGATTCGTACCTACGCTATGGAGGCCGGAAAGCAGGTCAAGGAAGAGGGTCTTGAAAATGACCTTATCGAGCGTATCCTTGCAGACCCCTCATTCGGTCTCAAGCGTGAGGATATCGAAGCTGTTCTCGTTCCCGAAAACTACACAGGCAGAAGCTCCGAGCAGGTCACAGAGTTCCTTGCAGAGTGCGTAAAGCCTGTTCTTGACAAGTACAGCAGTCTTACCCACGAGTCCGCAGAGATAAACGTATAATCAATAACTTTTCTCCGCCCTGTCCCAAGGTAGGGCGGAATTTTTGTATATATGCACAAAAATACAGCCTATATTTATTGACTTATTATGTTTTTTCGTGGTTATCCACAGAAATCCCGCCGTATTTTGGGACTTTACAAAATCGTGAAAATGTTATATAATAGTATTGATTATTGTTACCGATTTCAGACAGATTTCAGATAGAAAGGGTCATGCCAATGTTTTTCGATGTGGATAAAAAATATGCCTATACGGGGGACGATCTCGGAGCAAATTATTCTAAGGACAACACTGTTTTCAAGCTATGGTCTCCTCTGGCAAACGATGCGGCTGTGCTTTTGTACAGGACCTGCACCGATGAAAAGCCATACCGCCGTATGCCTATGGAAAAAAGCAGGAACGGCGTGTGGGAAAAGGTGGCTCACGGCGACCTGAACGGCGTTTACTACACCTATGAGATACGCCACGATGACATCACGGAGGAAACTATTGACATCTATGCCCGCAGCGCAGGGGTAAACGGCGTTATGGGTATGGTCATTGACCTTGAAGAGACAAATCCCGCAGGCTGGCACAACTATCACCCCGAGCCTATGAACTCCTATGCGGACGCAGTTATCTACGAAATGCACGTCCGTGACTTTTCCATTGACAAGAGCGGCAATTTCTGCTACAAGGGCAGATTTCTCGCCTTTGTGGAAAAAGGCCTTATGAATGACGCAGGCGACAGCGTGGGCATCGACCACTTGAAAGACCTTGGCATCACCCACGTTCATCTTATGCCCTGCTTCGATTTCCAGACCGTTGATGAATCCGAGATACACAAGCCGCAGTTCAACTGGGGCTATGACCCGCTGAATTTCAATCTTCCCGAAGGCTCATATTCCACAAATCCCTATGACGGACGGGCAAGAGTGGCTGAGTTCAAGCGCCTTGTCCACGCTCTCCACTGTCAGGGAATAAAAGTGGTAATGGACGTGGTATATAACCACACCTTCGCCACTGCGGACTCACCCTTCAACAAGACCTTCCCCAAGTATTTCTACCGTCTCTGGGGCGCTCACGGCGAATATTTCTCCAACGGCTCAGGCTGCGGAAATGAAATTGCCACAGAGCGCATTATGGTGAGAAAATTCATTATCGACAGCCTTGTCTACTGGGCTACCGAATACAAGATAGACGGCTTCCGCTTTGACCTTATGGGCCTTTATGACATTGAGACCATAAACGAAGCATACGAGCGTCTCCACGCCATAAATCCCGACATAATTATGTACGGCGAGGGCTGGACAGGCGGCGATTCTCCCCTTATCGACGCAAAGAGATGCATGAAGCTAAATGCCCGCCACACCCCCAACATCGCATATTTCAGCGATGATTTCCGTGACACCGTAAAGGGCAACAACTTTGAAAACAAGAGCCGTGGATATGTTAACGGCGCTCAGGGCGTTGAGGATTACGTCAAGGAAATCATGTGCGGACGCATTCCCCACCCACAGATACCCAATCTCACAAAATATGCTTGGGCAATTTCTCCCTGTCAGACCGTAAATTACGTTGAGGCTCACGATAACCTTACCCTCTGGGATAAGCTTGCCTACACAAACCCCACCGAGTCTATCGAAGCAAGAAAGCAGATGGATAAAATGGCGGCGGCAATGGTGTTCCTCTCTCAGGGCATACCGTTTATTCAGGCAGGTCAGGAATTTCTGCGCTCAAAGCCCCTCCCCGGCGGCGCATATGACCATAACAGCTATCACTCCCCCGACATCGTAAACAGCATCAAATGGAACAGAAAGACCGAGTTCAAGGACGTTTACGAGTATTACAGAGGTCTTATCGAGTTCAGAAAGGCTCACTCCGCACTCAGAATGTCCACAGCGGAGGACATCGGCAGGAATATGAAGTTCTTCGACCGTCTCCCTCAGAGAGTTGTGGGCTTCGGGCTGTATAATGACTGCGAGCTTGAAGAAATGGTAGTTTTCTTAAACCCCTCCCCCGACCCCATAACGCTCCACGCTTTTGAAGAGCTGAATGTTTACATTGATGGCGAAAGAGCCGGAAATACTCCTCTCTACACCGTCAACGGCGACTATACAATAAAGCCCCGCTCCGTAATGGTAATGGGCAAGCCGTACAGCAAGGCTGAAACGATAGGTCAGTAAGAATAAGAAAGAAAGGACGAAAACCAAAATGAAAAGAATACTTGTCTGCGAGGACGAGGACGTTATAAGAGACTTTGTGGTGATAAACCTTAAAAGAGCAGGCTATGACGTGGTAGATGTGAACTGCGGCGAAAAGACTCTCGAGGTCTTTAACGAGGAAAACGGCAATTTTGACATTGCCCTCCTCGATATTATGATGCCGGGCATTGACGGCTTTCAGGTCTGCAAGGAGCTGAGAAAAAAGAGCAGCACTATCGGCATAATAATGCTTTCCGCCAAAACTCAGGAAATGGACAAGGTAAGCGGTCTTATGCTTGGCGCAGATGACTACATAACAAAGCCATTCTCCCCCTCCGAGCTTACCGCACGAATCGATGCTGTTTACAGAAGAGTAAGTATGTCCTTTGTCAAGGAGGAAAAATCCCCCATTATCACATCGGGACCGTTTTCACTTAACACCAAGAGCAGGACTGTTGCCAAAAATGGCGAGAACATCGAGCTTACTCAGGTGGAATATCAGATACTGGAATACTTTATGAACAATCAGAACACCGCCCTTGACCGCACAAGTATCCTCAATCACATCTGGGGCGACGGCTATTTCGGTGACGACAAGATAGTTGACGTTAACATCAGACGACTGAGAATGAAGCTGGAGGACGTCCCCTCCAATCCCAAGTATATCGCTACGATATGGGGCTTCGGCTACAAGTGGTGCGGCGACGGCAAGGCTGACGAGAAGAAATAATCAGGGAGGCGGCGGCGATAAAAAGGTCAAGAGCCACCATTACCCGAAGATGGCTTGTAAACAGCTTGGGCGCAATTTTCCTTGTGCTTATGAGCGTGCTGCTGGCGTTTTCGGTCTTTATCAATTTTTATTACTACAACTCCGCAAAGCAGTACATAAGTTCAAGGCTCAATATGGTCTCGGGAATGCTTTCCCAGTATTATGCGGACAATCCCTCCAGCTTCACCTCCGAGGTGCGCTCCATTGTGGAAAACTGGTCGGACAAGAACCGAATGGAGCTTATGACCGTAAGCGGCAGCGGACAGGTATCAATGACATCATCGGGCTTTGCGCCCACCTTTGACGTGTTGACGCAGGACTATTACGATGCCCTGAAAAGCGGCAGCTCGGGCACATTCACAGGCAGGCTGCCCTCAGGCGAAAAGGTCATTGCCATAAGCATCGTCACCCCCGACACCGCAGGAGAATTCAGCGTTATCCGAATTATGGCGTCCACCGCAAGGATAGACAGGCACATCGCCTCTCTTATCATAATTGCGGCTGTCACATTCGGAGCCATTCTTTCACTGATGATGTTTTCGGGAATGTATTTCGTAAAGTCCATCGTGCTCCCCGTAAGGCAGCTTGGTGCTACCGCAAGACGGTATGCACGGGGAGATTTCTCGGTGAGAATGCCCGTTCAGTCCGATGACGAGATAGGCGAGCTTTGCGAGATAATCAACAAAATGGCAGACGAGCTTTCGCAGTCGGAGGCAATGAGAAACGAGTTCATCTCAGGCGTTTCCCACGAGCTGAGAACGCCCCTCACCGCCATAAAGGGCTGGGCGGAAACTATCGGTTCAATGCCCGATGACAGCGAAACTATCGTCAAGGGAATGAGGGTAATAACCTCGGAGACCGAGCGTCTTTCCGAAATGGTGGAGGAGCTTCTGGATTTCTCCCGAATGCAGAACGGAAAATTCACCCTCACAAAGGGAAATGTGGACATACTTGCAGAGCTTGGGGACGCTGTTCTCATATATACCGAAAAGGCGAAAAAAGAGGGCATCGAGCTTGTTTATGCCGAACCTGAGGATCTGCCTGCGGTATATGGCGACAGAAACAGGCTGAGACAGGTTTTCATCAACGTTATCGACAACGCAATAAAATATTCGGAAAAGGGCGGGCTTGTCACCGTTCAGGCTATCCTTGCCGATGAAAACAGGATTGAGATAGAGGTCAGCGACACGGGCTGCGGCATTTCCCCCGAGGATCTGCCCAAGATAAAGACGAAATTTTTCCGTGCAAACCACAACAAACGTGGCTCGGGAATAGGTCTTGCGGTAGCTGACGAGATAATCACTATGCACAGCGGCACACTTGAGGTTTTCAGCGAACAGGGTATGGGAACTACGGTGGTCATTATGCTGCCTGTGAAAAAATAACCCATTATTATCCCCGCTTTGAAAGTGGGGATAAATTTCAGACCTCAGCCAAAAATGCTGAAAGCTGAGGAAAAGCTTGTCATAAAACTGAGCTTTTGAAGCAGAAGTGAAGTATGCAATGTCCTGTAAAATTCGCCGGCGGCAGATAACTGC
>CAMBJF010000021.1 GCA_945867875.1 uncultured Ruminococcus sp.
CTGCCCATTACCCATACCGCCGCAATAAGCAGTATAAGGGCAACGAAAACTATTGCAAGACCCGAGATAACAACGGCTCCTACATAGCTCCATTCCATCTGCATTTCCATAAAATGCTTCAATCCTTTCCTTGAAAGGCATAACCTTCCTAAATCAAAACTTAACACTATTATACTATATTCCACAAAAAAATGCAAGGGAATTTTTCCTCATTTCATTTCCGTATTTTTAACATATGTAAAATTTTTTTGTTCTCTTGAAAATAAACAAAAATTATTGACATTTATAATATTTTATGGTATAATTTGCTTATAATATTTAACACTGTTAAATATTTATACTGTTAATTTTCGGGAGGTGTTACTGTGGACAAGGATAAGGACAGTCTTTCCGTAAAGCTTTTTGAGCAGTTCCGTGACCTATATTTCAGCACCGACCCGTTCGGACTTACGGAATTTCTTCAGGGTGAGATGAAAGTGCTTTCGTATATCGCCATAGCGGAGCACGAGCTTCTTCCGGGGCAGCTCTCATCGGCTCTTGAAATGACGGCGGGCAGGATAGCGGGTATTCTCCGTTCCCTCGAAAAAAAGGGGTACATCACAAGGCGCACCGACATTGCCGACAGGCGCAGAGTCCTTGTGAGCATCACCGAACAGGGCAGGGAATACATAGATTCAAGCTCCGAAAAACTTGAACAAAGGCTGGATATGCTGGTTGCCGAAATGGGCAGCGAGAACACTGTCAGAGTTATCGAATCACTTAAAATATACTCCGAAGCCTCCGCCGCAGTGCTGGCAAAGCTTTCGGACAAATAGGAGGAATCCTTTTATGGATATGCACGAATTTTATATGGGCAATGTCTTTGACGCATACGACTTTTTCGGTGCTCACCCCGACGATACGGGCACAGTGTTCCGAACCTTTGCGCCCTCCGCAGCAGGCGTGTGCATAATCGGTGAATGGACGGACTGGAAAGAGGAGCCGATGCAGAAAAACGGTCAGGTCTATGTGTATCATTCTCCTGCCGCACGAAAGGGAATGATGTATAAATATGTCATCTATTCCCAGAATGGACGAATGGAGCACTGCGACCCATACGGCTTTGCAATGGAGCTCCGCCCTGCCTTTTCCTCCATAATCACCGACCTTATGGACTATAAATTCACCGACATAAAGTGGATGCAGAAGCGGAACAAGAACTATGACAGCCCTATGAACATATATGAGGTGCACCTCGGCTCGTGGGTAGAAAATCCCGATGACGAGAACGGTTGGTTTACATATTCCGAGATTGCGGACAGGCTCATTAAATATGTAAAGGAGCACGGCTACACCCATATCGAGTTTATGCCACTGAGTGAGCACCCCGCCGACTGCTCCTGGGGATATCAGAACACGGGATTTTTCGCCCCCACATCAAGATACGGCACTCCCGCACAGCTTATGGAGCTAATCGACAAGTGCCATAACAGCGGCATCGGCGTTATTATGGATTTCGTGCCCGTGCATTTTGCAGTTGACGGATATGCCCTTGCAAAGTATGACGGAACTTGTCTTTATGAATACCCCAACGGCTCTGTGGGTCAGAGTGAGTGGGGCACATATAACTTTATCCATTCTCGCCGTGAGGTATGCTGCTTTTTGCAGTCAGCCGCAAACTACTGGCTGTCGGTGTATCATTTTGACGGCCTGCGAATGGACGCAATAAGCCGTGCGATATACTGGCAGGGCGACCCTGCAAGGGGAGTGAACGGCTGTACTGTTGATTTCCTCAAAAAGATGAACGACGGACTCCACAAGCTCCACCCCACAGCAATGCTCATCGCCGAGGATTCCACATCGTTCCCGAAAATAACCGCACCGGTTGAGTACGGCGGACTTGGCTTTGACTACAAGTGGGACTTGGGCTGGATGAACGACACCTTTGACTATTTCCGCACCTCTCCCGCAGAGCGAAAGTATCATCACAGCAAGATAACATTTTCGATGATGTACTTTTATAATGAGCTGTACCTCCTGCCCGTTTCCCACGATGAAAACGTCCACGGCAAGGCAACGGCGATACAGAAGATGTGGGGAGATTACGAGGTGAAATTCCCTCAGGCAAGGTCATTTTATATGTATATGTACACCCACCCCGGCAAAAAGCTCAACTTTATGGGCGGCGAGTTTGCCCAGTTCAGAGAGTGGGACGAAACGAGAGAGCAGGACTGGGATATCCTCAAATACCCTCTTCACGACTCGTTCAGGCGCTATATGACCGACCTTTCCGAGCTTTATGACAAGCGCCCCTCGCTTTACAACGGCGAATACAACCCCGACTGCTTCAAATGGATACTTGCGGACGAAAGCGAGAAGTCCGTATTTGCCTACAAGCGCTGCGCAGAGGGTGAGACTACCGTTATTGTTCTCAATCTCTCCGACAAGGAGCAGAGTGTTGCCATACCCGCCGACGGTATGACACGTCTTAAAGAGCTTATCAACACCGACAGCACTATCTACAGCGGCGAGACTGCTGTTAAGACAAGCGTAACGCTGAAGCCCTCGGCAAAAACATGGGACTTTACCGTAAAGCTGGCACCTTTCTCAGGCAGAATGTTTGATGCATAATAAAAAGTCCTCCCGCATATGCTTTATCAGAAGATTTGCAGGGAGGCGGCGATATGAGAAGATCAAGAAAGGCTGTCCGCAGGCGTGACAGGCTTATTACCGCAGGGCTTTCCCTGCTTTCGGGACTTGGCGCACTTACTGCCGCTGCCGCACTTTTATCGGCGGCGGCGGTGTTTTGCGACCTTTCCGACAGCGCAGTAAAGGGTCTGTCTGGAATAGCCCTTGCGGCAGGCTGCTTTGCCTGCTCGTTCTGCGCCGCAAACAGGCGCAGGAGAAAAGGACTTGCCACAGGCTTTTTCTGCGGTGCGGCGGTGTTCTGCGCAGTTGTCATAATAGGTGCGCTGACGGTGAAGATGTTCTCCGCCGCAGGAGTGTTCACAAAGCTTTTCATAATCGCTGCAGCATCGGCTCTCGGGGGATTTAAGGGCGTTAATACCCGTCCCGTGTTCCGTGAATGATGTATTGTGATACAAAAAAGCAAAAATATACATTTGTATAATTGTGTAATCTGCCGAAAAAATCTGTAGATATTGAAATTCGACAAAAGCCGTGATATAATGAAAATATATTATTTTTGGGGAGGATACTCAGATGAAGCACATTAAGACCATCAATAAGGCTAACCTCAAGCAGACTGCTGCCAAGGGCGGCTGCGGCAAGTGTCAGGCATCCTGTCAGTCCGCTTGCAAGACTTCCTGCACTGTTGCAAACCAGAAGTGCGAGAAGTAATTTTAACTATAGGTTAAAGTCATCAGAGGATAGAGGTCAGACTTATTCTAACCTCTATCCTCTGACTTATATCTGCAAATTTTCTGCAAGTCGAAAGGATTTTTCAAATGATACATAAATATAAGCTGAACGGATATAATATTGTGCTCGATGTACACAGCGGCGGCGTTCATATCGTGGACGAGCTTACCTATGATATGCTCGACAACATCGCTCCTCCCTTTGCGGACGAATGTCCCGAGAACGTCATCGAGAAGCTCTCCCGATTTTATGACAAGGACGAGATAATCTCCTGCTATGAAGAGGTAAAAGAGCTTTACAATGAT
The DNA here is from genome assembly GCA_945867875.1 of uncultured Ruminococcus sp. Classification (GTDB taxonomy): domain Bacteria; phylum Bacillota; class Clostridia; order Oscillospirales; family Ruminococcaceae; genus Huintestinicola. The sequence continues at coordinate 3,666 of CAMBJF010000021.1, forward strand.
AAGATCCTTTTCTCCGAGGACGATTATGAAAAATTTGCAAAATATTCCGTTGCATCTCCCATCAAGGCAATGTGCCTGCTGGTAACAATGGACTGCAACCTCCGCTGTGAATACTGCTTTGCGTCTCAGGGCGACTATGCAATGGGAAGAAAGGTAATGAGCTTCGAGACAGGTAAGAAAGCTCTTGACTTCCTCCTTGAAAATTCCGGCGACAGACAGAACCTCGAGGTGGATTTTTTCGGCGGCGAGCCTCTTATGAACTGGAACGTTGTAAAGCAGCTGGTCGAATACGGCCGCTCCAAGGAAAAGGAGTACAACAAGCGTTTCCGCTTCACCGTTACCACCAACGGACTTCTCCTCGATGAGGAAAAAATGGACTTCATCAACAGGGAAATGTCCAACGTTGTCCTCTCCATTGACGGACGAAAGGACGTTAATGACCGTGTAAGAAAGCGTGTTGACGGCAGCGGCTGCTATGACCGTATTATCGAAAAGTACAAGCAGCTTGCTGAAAAGAGAAACTACGAGAATTACTATGTAAGAGGTACATTTACAAAGTATAACCTCGACTTCTCCAACGATGTTTTCCATCTTTATGACCTTGGCTTTGACCAGATATCCGTTGAGCCCGTTGTCTGTGACCACGACGAGAAATACGCTATCACAGAAAGAGACCTGCCCGCAGTTTTCTCCGAGTATGAGAGACTTGCACAGCTTATGCTCGTAAACGAGAAAAAGGGCAAGCACTTCAACTTCTTCCACTTTATGCTGGACCTCGATCAGGGTCCCTGTGCTATCAAGCGTCTGAGAGGCTGCGGCTCGGGAAATGAGTATGTTGCAATCACCTCCGACGGTGACATCTATCCATGTCACCAGTTCGTGGGAATCCCTGAGTATCTTATGGGCAATATCCACACAGGCGAGTTCAATACCGAAATAAAGAAGCAGTTTGCAGCAGCACATATTTATAATAAGGAAGACTGCCGCAAGTGCTGGGCTAAGTTCTATTGCAGCGGCGGCTGCAATGCCAATAACTACATTTACACAGGAAATATCCTCACCGCTCACAAGCTCTCCTGCGAGATCGAGAAGAAGAGACTTGAGTGTGCAATTATGATAAAGGCGGCTCAGGCGGAGGCAGCCGCACAGGAATAAGGAGAACTGACAACTAAATGGCGAAAAAGAAAGAGACTCAGAACAAGACTCCCGCCCCTCAGATGAACGCATATATAGCAGGCAGCGGCGTTGTTGTGGAGGAAAAGATAACCGACACCCTTGAAAAGAACTATATGCCCTATGCAATGAGCGTTATCGTTTCAAGAGCGCTCCCTGAGATAGACGGCTTCAAGCCCTCTCACCGAAAGCTGCTCTATACGATGTACAAAATGGGGCTTCTCACAGGCAATAAGACCAAGTCTGCCAATATCGTGGGTCAGACAATGAAGCTCAACCCCCACGGCGATGCTGCCATTTACGAAACAATGGTGCGTATGGCAAAGGGAAATGAAGCCCTGCTCCACCCGTACATTGAAAGCAAGGGAAACTTCGGAAAGGCGTATTCAAGGGATATGGCATATGCCGCACCCCGATACACCGAGGCAAAGCTTGCTCCCATATGCGCCGAGCTTTTCCGTGATATCGACAAGGACACGGTGGATTTTGTCCCGAACTATGACAACGAGACCGTTGAGCCTACTCTTCTGCCCGCAACATTCCCCTCGATACTGGTAAATTCAAATGTGGGCATCGCCGTTTCAATGGCAAGCGCAGTATGCTCTTTTAATCTCACGGAAATATGCGAGGGCACTATCGGGTTAATAAAAGACCCTGAGTATGATCTTTTTTCCGTTTTAAAGGGTCCCGATTTCCCCGGCGGCGGCGAGATGATATACGATGAAGCGGAGCTTGAAAAGATATACCGCACAGGCCGTGGAAGCGTCAAGATACGCTCAAAGTATAACTATGACGCCGAGTCTCACTGTATTGAGATAACCGAGATACCCCCCACCACCACTATCGAGCAGATAAAGGACAAAATAGTTGAGCTTGCGAAAGCAGGCAAGCTCCGTGAAATTTCATACATCAGAGACGAATCCGACCTTAACGGTCTTAAGATCGCCATAGACATCAAAAAGGGCACCGACCCCGACCAGCTTATGAAGCGCCTTTATAAGCTGACACCCCTTCAGGACACTTATTCCTGCAACTTTAACATTCTTGTGGGCGGCTACCCCAAGGTAATGGGCGTTTACGAGATACTCACTGAATGGACGGCATTCCGCAAGGACTGCGTGAAGCGCAGGGTGTATTTCGACCTTTCCAAGAAAAAGGAAAAGCTGCATCTCCTTCTTGGACTAAAAAAAATCCTCCTTGACATCGACAAGGCTATCAAGATAGTCAGAGAGACCGAAGACGATAACGAGGTGGTTCCCAACCTGATGATAGGCTTCGGCATCGACGAGATTCAGGCTGAATATGTGGCTGAGATAAAGCTCCGTCATCTTAATAAGGAATATATCGTCAACCGTCTTGCCGAGACTGACCAGCTGCAAAAAGACATTGCCGAAATGGAAGAGATTTTGGGCAGTGACAAAAAAATTCTTGACATCATCATTTCCGAGCTGAAAGAGGTAATCAAGAAATACGGTCAGCCGAGAAAGACACAGTTCTGCTACCTTGATGAGAGCAGCGATGTGGATATTGAAGAGGAAATTCCCGATTATCCCGTTAATCTTTTCATCAGCCGTGGGGGATATTTCAAGAAAATTACACCCCAGTCTCTCAGAATGTCGGGCGAGCACAAGCTCAAGGACGGCGACATTATGGACGCTTCCTTTGAAGCCACCAACCGCACCGAGCTGCTTTTCTTTACCGACAAGTGTCAGGTCTATAAAAGCAGAGCATCCGATTTCTCCGAGACAAAGGCATCGGCAATGGGCGAGTATATTCCCGTTAAACTGGGCTTTGACCCCGATGAAAACGTCATTTCGATGATACCCACAACCGATTATTCGGGCTTTATGTTCCTCGTTTTTGAAAACGGCAAGGCTGCCAAGGTGCCCCTCACCGTTTTCCAGACCAAGACCAACCGAAAGAAGCTCACAAAGGCATTTTCGGATAAATCCCGCCTTGTCCGTTTGTTCTTCATTGCGGATAATGCGGACATAATGCTCACCTCCACAAAGGGACGTGCAGTTGTGTTCAACACCGCTCTTGTTCTTCCCAAAACCACCCGTGACACTATCGGCGTTCAGTGTATGACGCTGAAAACGGGGGCACTTGTGGAAAATGCATACATCGTACCCGAAGAAAAGCTTTCGGAGATGTCCAAGTATGTTATGAAGTCGATACCCGCTGCGGGCTGTCTCGCAAAGGATATCACAGACCCCGACCAGCTTACTTTATAATTATATCAAGCCGCTTTCGGATTACCGAGGGCGGCTTTTTCTGTTTCGTAAAATTCGGATTGACAGAAAAAGTTATAAGTGATATACTATAAACAGACAAATTAGTATTATGGAGAGATGTCCTTATGATAAATCCGATAAACATTTATAAGCACCTGAAAACCGTGTGCACCCACCGCCGTCTTGTAAGGCAGAACTGCTTCAGGGCAGGGCTTTACTGGCAGGGACTTACCCATGACCTTTCCAAATACAGTCCCACCGAATTCTGGATAAGCTGCAAAATGTATCAGGGCGACCGCAGTCCCAACGAGGCAGAGCGTGAGCAGAAGGGCTACAGCTCCGCCTGGATGCACCATAAGGGCAGAAACAAGCACCACTTTGAGTACTGGACGGATTACGACCCGAAAACAAGACGAATGGAGGGCGTAAAAATGCCGCTGATATATGTTGCGGAGATGTTTTGCGACCGTGTGGCGGCGAGCAAGGTCTATATGGGAGACAAGTACACCGATGCATCGCCTTTGGAATATTTCCGCAGAGGCTCGGCGGTAAGACTTATCCACCCTGACACCTCGAAGCTCCTTGAATATCTCCTCAAAATGCTTGCGGAGGAGGGCGAGGATTACACCTTTGCCTATATCCGCCATATTCTTCACAGATAAAAAATTTAGCCTGCCTTTTCGGATATATTTGTAAGGCAGGCTTTTGTGTATAATTAAATTTTGTATATTATGCCGATAATATGTGTATAAATTTGTTTGTTGTTACAAATTCCAAAAAATATGAAAAATTATCCATTTTTGAGTTGTATATATATCAAAGACTCTCATCAGAAAGGAAAGATATACTATGAAAAGAAAGATTGCCGTACTTATGGCAGTGATACTTGCAGCGGGAACTGTTCAGGCAGTGCCCTTTACGGCTTTTGCTGAAGTTAACAGCGCCGCAGTTCAGACCGCCGCATCATCTGAAAAGAAAGACACCGCTTCTGAGGAGGAACAGATGAAAAACGCCCTTGCCCTTGTAAAATCAAGGATAACCATTCCAGAGGAATACAGCAGCTTTTCCTACAGCACAAACCAGTCTGACGGTATGCGCTCTTACTCTTTCACCTGGACTGAACCCACAGGCAGCCGCTCATATTCTGTCAGGGTCAAAGGGGATATCATCACATCTTACCGTTCTCCCACGGAAAACAGCTGGAAGCCCGGAATTTCCGACCATAACCCATCATATTTTACAAACAAGGCTCTCAGCTGGGTGTATAAGGTCAACCCCTCAATGAAAGGTTTCCTTACCAAATCGAGCATAAGTCTCAGCGTAAATGATGACTCGGTATATGTAAACTTTGGCAGATCATTTGGCGGACTTAAAGTAAGTGGCGGCAACTGGGCTAATGTTACCCTTAACAAATACACAGGCGAGGTCACGGAATATACAGGCGTATGGTGGCAGAATGCTGAATTTGTCTCTGCCGCAGGAGCACTTTCACAGGAGAACATCAAGAAAATTTACTGCGATGAAGTGACCATAAAGCCCTATTACCGCATCTATACCGACGAGACCACAGGAAAGAAAAAGACAAACATTGTCTATGAGCCTATGAACAGCTATACCTATGACGCTCTCACAGGCAAGCACTCTGCAATGGACGATGACTATCTGAAATTTATGTACACCGACCTTTACGATAACGGAAAGGGCGGTCCGATGGAAGAAGAAGCGGTGGAAATGGAAGAGGACTGTGCTGAAGGAAGTCCCGCAACAGGTGTAAGCTTCACCGAAGAGGAGCTTGCCGCCGCAGCGGACCTCAGCACAATGCTCACCTCAGAGCAGTTCAAAGCGCTTGCCGTAAAGGACAAGTATATGGGCATAACCGAAAAGTATCTTGTCAAGAATTTCAACATTGAAAAAAATGACAATTCAGAATGCGGCTTTGCCATAACCTGCAATATGATAATAAACAATAAGACAGAGAGCCGCACCGTGGTCATCACCGCCGACGCAAAATCGGGCAAAATAATGAGCTTTTATACCTATTCCGACGAGAGCAAGGCGGAGATAAATGTCAAGAAGGCTACCACTCTTGCAAATGCCGCTTTGAAATATTATTACGGCGACATTGCCGATGAATACAAGGCAGATGCAGCAAATTCCGCTCCCGTAAGCAGCAGCGGCAGCTATAAGGAAACAAGCCGTACAATGCGCTACAACCGCTATGTGAACAACATTCAGGTATCGGGCAATTACATAAACGTTACCGTTAATTCCGCCGGCAAGGTAACGTCAGTATCAGCATATCACGACAAGGACGTTGATTTCGGTGACGGACTTATCATCAACAAGGAAACAGCCCTGAAGCTTCTCTGCGAGCAGCAGGATATGGAGCTGTATTATGACGGTTTCCTTGACCTCGAATCAAAGCCCCATACATATCTCCATTATTCAATGCCGAGCTGGAGAATAAACGGCGTTAACGGAAAGCTCTGCGACTATAACGGAAAAGCCGTGTCAAAGGCTGTCAAAACTCCCGACACCTGCCCCTACAAGGACATTGCAAAATCTCCCTATAAGAGCGAGATAACCGCTCTTTATGAGCACAATGTCAGAATATACGAGGGCAGCGAGTTCAAGCCCACAGAGAAAATGACATTTACCGAGTTCACACAGCTCCTTGATACAGTCACAGGCTATGGCTACGAGCCTGCTCCTCTTGAGGAGGTCATAGAGGATATCCCTGATGACGGCAGCTCCGCAGGAAGCAAGACAGCCGCAAGCGAATATTTCACCAGAATGACACTTGCAAAGGAATTTGTAAGAGCTGCAAAGGCAGAAAGATTTGCAGGCTACACATCTATCTACAAGTCGCCCTTTACCGATGTAGGATCCAAGGACGAAAATCTGGGCTATGCCGCACTTGCCTATGCAATGGGCGCAGTCAAGGCAGGCAAGGACGGAAAATTCTATCCCAATGCCTATGTTACAAGGGAATATGCATATCACTGCGCTTATAATTATCTGAAAGCTATGACGAATAACGGCTGATTGTAATAATGAGGTGCATAAAATGAGAAAAGCATTATTAAAATGTGCGTCATTGCTTTTTGCAATGACAACAATTGCGGCGTGTCCGTTATCTGCCGAAGCGTCCACACTTAAAACAGAGGACGGCATCAGATACATTCAGTATGACAGCGGCGAAGCAAAGCCCTACACAGGTTGGACTGCAAAGGCGGGAAAGCGGTATTATTACAAAAACGGCATTATGAAGAAAAACTGCTGGCTTACCGTAAACGGCAGGAGAAAATATTTTCTTACCAAGGACGGCTCTGCGGCTGTTGGCAAGGTCACTGTTTCTGGCGTTGAATATGATTTTGACGATAAGGGACAGCTTATTCCCGATGAGTGGGGCATAACGCTTACCGCAAGTAATGTTACTCCCACAGGTATGAACATCGAGTACCTTTGGGACGGAACAAAAACAACGGGAGAGATACAGTTCGGAGCGTCATATCATCTTGAACAGTACAAAAACGGCAAATGGGAAAAGCTCCCTACCGTGAATGAGGATATCATTGCCTTTATAGCTATATCCTACAGTCTGACGGAGAGTGAACCGGTTTTCGTTCAGACCGAAGATTGGAGCAAACTGTACGGCTCACTTGAAAGCGGAAATTACAGATACTGCACTGATATATTGGATTTCCGAAGAGCAGGAGACTATGACAGCAGGATATATTATGCATACTTTAAAATTTAAACGGGTGTAACATACAAAACGGTCAGCTTTATCGGCTGACCGTTTTGTATTATGCCAATATTGGCTGGAGCTGTCTGCCATTTAAAGCAGCTTTTGCAGCCTCGGGTATCATAGAAAAATCAGCCACAGCCGACCGTGGCTTTTTAACGAAATCGTCCTGCCTGAAGGGCACAAAGTATATGTTTTTGATGTTGAGCAGTGCGCCTATGTTTTTGGCGGAAGCGGAAAGTGCGTCATTGGTTGCGGCGGCTATGAGAACGGGTCTGCCGTTTCTTAGGTGGGATTTTACCGCCATTGTGACAGGTGTATCGGTTATGCCTGCCGCAAGCTTAGCCATAGTATTTCCCGTACAGGGGCAGACAATGAGCAGGTCAAACATTTTTTTCGGGCCCACAGGCTCGGCAAGTGGGATTGTGTTTATGACTCCTCTGCCGCAGATATTCTCGGCGGTCATAATGTTTTCCTCAGCCGTTCCGAAGCGTGTGTCAAGGGTCGCTGCGTGGTATGACATTATGGGGGTAAGCTCTGCGCCTGCCGCTTTAAGCTTTATCATCTGCTCGAAAGCCTTTGAAAATGTGCAGAAGGATCCGCACATAGCCATTCCTATCTTTATGCCTTCAAGCGATGTTATCTCACTCATTCGGTATCACCGCCTTTCGTAAGGAAGAGCGTATCTATTTTTTTCGTTCGTGAAGAATGTTTTCGATGGTTCGGGCTATCATTCTGCCCGAGCTTACGGGAGCTGTCTTTCCGGGAAGAGACAACGCCCATATTGCCCTGAGACCAAGCCTGCCTGCGGCTTCCATATCCATACCGCCGGGATTTGAGGCAAGGTCGATTATGAGACATTTTTTGCTGCATTTTTTCAGCAGCTGTTCGGTAAGTACAGTGTGAGGAACAGTGTTGAAGATGATGTCGGCATTTTTCAGAGTATCGGAGCCTTCAAGCTCGGATATCTCCGCAGTGTTGCAGCCGAATACCTCCGCCCAGGCAAGGTCTGAGCATTTCCTTGCGGCAACGGTGATATCTGCGCCGAAGCCGCTCAGAATACGGATAAGGGACTTTGCTATCCTCCCCATTCCCGTTATAAGTATCCTGCTGCCCGATATCATCACAGGCTGTTCCTCAAGAGCAATCTGCAAAGCCCCCTCGGCGGTGGCAAGGGCGTTCAGGACTGTAAGCTCCTCACGCTCGAAATAATCCACCACTTCGATGCCCTTTGATGAAAAAATATCCCTGACAGCAGGGGATATTCTGCCGCCGAAAACGATGCCGTCCCTGTTTACGCACCCTGTCAGTTCGGATAGAGAGACAGTACCGCTGTAAAAAGGAGTGTTCAGCGTTATCCCGTCGGAGGAAGCGGGCAGCGGCAGCACAAGGCAGTCGGCACGATAGGGGAGTGACATAACATTTTCCGAGACCGTTATCTTATCCGAGCTGAAAACATTTTTGTCAAAGCCCACAGTGCAGACCCGTTCATTTTCCGCAAGCTCCTCAGCCAGCGCAGAAAACCGCATATCACCGCCTGCAATTATATATTTTTTGCTCATAGAGATTATCCTTTCATCAAAAAATGGGCAGCGGAGCATCGCCCTTGTTATAATATATGATATATCTTCCAATGAGGTTCATTAAAACATTGTTGTTTTTTTCGCCCTTTGGTGGTATAATAAATTTATCCGACAAAGCGGATTGAATTTTTAGGAAAGACGGTATTTTGATGAAAAGCCTTGAAGAAATAAGAGAAGCATTCAAAAATGACAGATTTGCCACTGAGAATTTTGCGGTAATAGAGGAAGCGAGAGATAAATTCGCAAGATGCTCCATTGAGCTTCGTGATATTCACAGAAACGCTATGGGCGGCGTAATGGGCGGCGTCCACTTTATGCTTGCGGATTTTGCCTTTGCGGTTGCATCAAACTGTGAGCATATGGGCGTGGTGTCCGTCAGCAGCAATATCACGTATCTGAGCGGGGTCAAGGGCAATGTGCTTTATGCCGAAGCGAACTGCGTCAAGGACGGCAGAACTACCTGTTATTATACGGTCGATGTATTTGACGACAAGGGCACAAAATGCGCAGTCGTTACCATTATGGGCTGTCACGTTAAATAAAAACAGCAGACCTTTTATCGGTCTGCCTGCGGAGGAATTTGAATGAAAACGGAAGAGATAAGGCAGAAGCTTTTTGAAAACAGGGACGAAAAATATCAGAGCTTTCATTCAAAGCTTATCCCGAATATCCCGTCGGAAACGGTCATCGGGGTGCGGACACCTGTGCTCAGAAAGCTTGCAAAGGAAGCTTATCTTGACGGTTCCGATGAATTTCTTGCCGACCTGCCCCATAAATATTATGACGAAAACCAGCTCCATTTTTTCATCGTGGGTATGATAAAGGATTACGATGCCTGCATAAAAAGGGTTGAAGAATTTCTGCCATATGTGGATAACTGGGCGGTCTGCGATCAGGCGGGCTTTAAGCAGTTTGAGCCACACAAGTCGGAGCTTTTAGAAAAAATTCGCCTGTGGATAACCTCGGAGCATACATATACGATACGTTTTGCCGTCAATATGCTTATGAAATTCTATCTTGATGATGATTTTGATGAGGAATATCCGAAAATGGTCTCGGCGGTGAAAAATGACGATTACTATGTTAAAATGGTTGTCGCTTGGTATTTCGCCACAGCCCTTGCAAAGCAGTATGACAGCATAATTCCATACATCGAGGAGCACCGCCTTGATGTATGGACACACCGAAAGACCATACAAAAAGCCATAGAAAGCTACCGTATCACCGATGAGCAGAAAGCGTATCTCAGAACGCTGAAATAAAAAAGACCGTAAGCTGTATTTTTTCACAGCTTACGGTCTTTTTATCTATCAGCTCTGTAAGAGCGTTATTTTGTAAACATCAATGGGAACGCCGGTTGTTTTAATGGCGATATCGTCAATATCGGCAGGGGAGGAGCCTGCTGCGGTGACAGCCTCGGTCATCTTGTCATACTCGAAAATGACCATTCCCTCCGAGCAGGAGGTTGCAGCAACATCAATAGCCGTGCCGTTTATCGTGATGACCATTGAGGCGGGGGTGATGTTTGCGGGAGCGGAAGCTGTGGAGGTGTATTCCGCAAGGAAAAGCACGCCGCTTGTAAGGATATCCGTGCCGATGCCCTCATCTGACAGCTTTATCTCGGCGGAAACAGCATTGCCCATTACGCTTTTGTGACCTGCGGGCTCAATAACGATTCCCTCAGTAAGCTCATCGGCAGTGTGACCGCCAACAGCAGCTGTTTCGGCAGACGTCTCTGTTTCTGTGGAGACGCTTGTTTCCTCTGCCTCGGTTTCGCTCTCTGTCACGCTTTCCTCGGAAGCTTCGGTTCCTGAGGTTATCTCCGTCTCGGTCGATATCTCAGTATCGGCAGATTTTTCCGTTACAACAAGTTCTGTTTCGTCAGCAACGCTGATTTCTGCATCAGCTTCGATCGCAGTCTCTTCCGTAACAGCCTCTGAAAGCTCGGTCTGCTCAATTTCAAGAGGAGGAGCAGGAGTGTTCTGAGGTTTGAGCAGGAAAACCGCTCCGCCTATTGCAGCAACGGCAACTATGGCTATAACAGAAATTATGCCGCCCTTTGACTTCTTTGCAGGCTCAGCGGAGACCGCAGCGGTCTGAGGTTTGCTCTCGGGTTCTTTCCTGACCTCGGGAGCCTTTTCCTCTGCGGGCTTTGGTGCATTTTCCTTTTCGGGCTTCGCTTCTTCTTTAGCGAGGGAAACAGTCTCAGCCTTTGGAGCTTCATCTTTTTTAACATCATCGCTTGCCGATGTGTTTTCCTTTATTTCTTTATCATCTTCGATTTTCTTGATATCAGGGATATCCTCGAGAATATTTTCAGCTGCCATTTCAAGCACAGCCGCCTGCTCCTCAGGAGTAAGCACACCTGTGTTTACTTCGGGAAGTCCCTCCACATTATCCGATGTCGCATCGGGGCTGTAGTCCTTGACCTTTTCGCCCTCAGGACGGGCAGACATTTCAAGAACGGGAGCGCCACAGTGCGGACAGAATTTGCTTGTTTCAAAAAGCTCTCCGCCGCAGTTTTTACAATTTGCCATCTGAAATACACCTTTCTGTGTTATTCATCTTCTGCACATTTCGGTACAAAAGGAAACTGCTGTATAACCTTATACATACTTGTTATAATTATACAGCAGAATTTATTAATATATCAATTACAGCACATTATCCCAATGTAAAAAATCTTTGGGTAGCAGAGTATGTCTTTCCGGGAGCAAGCTCTTCATATCCGCTGAGCTCGGCAGGCATATCAAGGTTAGGCGCATTTACCTGAGCGGTCATAGGCTCGGGGCAGAAATAGTTCATAAAACCGTTGTGGTTCCATACTATCCAGAATTTGTAGTGGTCGTCCACCTCGTTGCATATCATCTTGCCGCTGTCGGTGTCGGTCATAATTGTGCCGTGGAAAGGCTTGCCGTTAAGTGTAAGAGTGCCGCCTGAGTACATATCATTGCAGATGTCCTTAAGCACAGGACAGGTTCCCTCAACGTACTGCTTGTCATAATCGGAAAGCTTTGTCCTCTTGCCTGTGGGGAGCCACTTGGACTTGTTGAAGAGAATGTGCTCCTGGGCAGGAACCTGAAGCCTGATATTTTCCTGAAGTCCGCCGTCAACAAAAGGAGCATTGATGGTGGTGTGAGTTGCAAGAGAAATGGGCATCATTTTGTCGGACTGATTGATAAGAGTTACGGTATGTGTCAGACCCTTGTCCGAAAGCTCTATCTTGATTTGAACGGTGAATTTAACAGGGAAGCAGTTATAGAAAAAGTCCTTTTCGTCATATACATATTCGTTCACAACATAAGCTGTATTGCCCTTTGCAGCCATATCCTTAACGGTGTATGCTCTCTTCTGGATAAAGCCGTGGAGGTGATTTCCGAAACGTTCTTCATTGACGGGGAGACGGTAAAGTGCGTCTGATGTGCGGAGCAGACCGCTTTCAAAACGGTTGGGAAGATAAAGCGTAGGCAGACCCCAAATTTCGGGAGCATTCATTATCTCGCCCATAGAAACGCTGCCGTTGTAGCGGAAAATTTCCATTCCTCTCTTGTTGTCTCTGAATCTGAGCACATTTGAACCGAGACCGTGGGCAACGATAGCATAATAACCGCCCGCAGCCAGCTCAACGACCTCTGCGCCCTTGTGTATAGCCTTTCTTGCGTAGGTTTCCATAGTAAAAAACTCCTTTATGTATTAAGAATCATAGGGACGTATCCTGAGATGAATGCCCAGTTTTTCCGAAACAGCCTTGCTTTCGTTTATCTCACGCTCCGAGATAACGTCTACCACCGTGAACATCACCTTGGGAACATATTCCTTGCAGTCCTCCGCAAATCTGAGCATTGCCTCAAAGCTGTCCGCCCATTTCGGACGTGTCACCTTGTTGTAATCCTCCGCATTGCCCGAGTTAAGGCTTATGGAAACGATGTCCACAGCGCCTTTCAGCAGATGAGCGGTAGGCTTGCCGTGAATTTTGTCGGAAAGTCCGTTTGTGTTCAGCCTGATGAGCTTGTCAGGATATCGCTTTTTCAGCTCTTTGCCGATAAACGCCACGTCCTCAGCCCTTTCCATAGGCTCGCCGTAGCCGCAGAAAACTATCTCGCTGAATTCGCTCATATCATACTTGTCAAATTCTCCGAGAACTTCTTCACAGGTCGGCTCTCTTTCGAGCCAGAGACTGTCGCTGCCATAGGCACCGTCGCCGTTGTGGCGAATGCAGAATGTGCAGTTGCAGGGGCAGCGGTTGGTAAGATTTATGTACAGATTATCGTGTACCGCATAAACAAAGGTAAGACCCTTCATTTTAATTCTTCCTTTATTTTCTTATTTTAAGTGAAATATCGAATGCCTTTACCGAATGGGTGATAGCGCCAACGGAAATGATGTCAACTCCTGTAGCGGCAGCAGCGGCAACGGTGTCGATATTGATATTGCCCGAAGCTTCAAGAACAGCCTTGCCGTCAGCAATTTTAACGCACTCGGTCATCTCTTCGGGAGTCATATTGTCAAGCATAATAACGTCAACATTGCAGCCGAGAGCCTCTTTAAGCTCCTCCTTGTTTCTGACCTCCACCTCTATCTTTGCCATATGACCGATCTTCTTTTTGAGAGCAGAAACAGCCCCTGTAATAGAGCCGTAAGCGTCAATGTGGTTGTCCTTAAGCATTGCCGCATCGGAGAGGTTGTAGCGGTGGTTTCTTCCGCCGCCTGCGGTGACAGCGTACTTTTCAAGTGCTCTGAGACCGGGCAGCGTCTTTCTTGTGTCAACGATAGATGCCTTTGTGCCTGCGCAGGCTTCAACGAGCTTGTTTGTGGCAGTGGCAACGCCTGACATATGCTGCAAGATGTTCAGAGATGTTCTCTCTGCCTTGAGAATAGAGCGGGTCTTTCCTACTACCCTTGCAATAACATCGCCCTTTTTCACCTTTTCGCCGTCGTGAATGAATATCTCGCACTTAACGGAGCTGTCAATAAATGTAAATGTTCTGAGAGCGCAGTCGATTCCCGCAAGAACCCCCTCAGCCTTTGAAACAAATTCGGCTGTGGATATCTCGTCCTCGGGGATAAGGAGGTCTGTTGCAAGGTCTATGTAGTTTATGTCCTCAGACAGTGCTCTTTTGATAATATCGTCAACATAAAATTCGGGTAAAAGCATTTTTATAAGATTCCTTTCAGAGTTAATTTACGCAGTAGTCAAGAGTTTCACCGATGCTTTCGGGAATGAGCAGGTCGGCTCTGTCATCAAACTGTGTTGCACTTTTATTGATGAGCACAAGCTTGTTTCCGTGGTAATACTCGATAAGTCCGCTTGCGGGATATACCGACAGGGAAGTGCCTCCGATAATGAGCACATCGCAGTTTTCGATAGCCTCGATAGCAGCATTCACCGTCTGCTGATTGAGCCCCTCCTGATACAGCACCACATCGGGCTTTATAAGTCCTCCGCACTGTGAGCACTGGGGAATAAATGGGGAATTTTTCATATACTCGGCATCGTGAAAAGCCCCGCATCTTACGCAGTAATTGCGGTGAACAGAGCCGTGAAGCTCGTAGACCACCTTGCTGCCCGCAGCTTGATGAAGTCCGTCGATGTTCTGGGTGATAACAGCTTTGAGCTTGCCACGGCGTTCAAGCTCTGCCAGTGCAAGATGAGCCTTGTTGGGCTTTGCGTCGAGATAAAGCATCTTGTCCTTATAAAATTCGTAAAATTCGCTTATGTGATTGCAAAAAAAGCTGTGGCTCAGAATTGTCTCGGGGGGATATTTGTATTTCATATTGTAAAGACCGTCCACGCTTCGGAAATCGGGGATACCGCTTTCGGTGGAAACTCCTGCTCCTCCGAAAAAAACAATATTGTCAGAGCTGTCTATCCAATCTTTCAGCACAGCAGTGCTTTCCGTCAGTGCCATAAAATCAATCCTTTCTGCGGGGAGCTTGCAGCCGTGGTATGTGTCGCCATAAATCGGCTATATATACATTAATTATATCACATTATTTCGGAAATTTCTACTGCTTTTTAAAATTTTTTTTGAATTTGGTTCAAAAAGTTTTTCGGCAAATAAATATGCCGCATAGACCGTGAAATGAAGCGGTCTGTGCGGCATAATATCATTTTATTTTTTCATAGCCTTTATGAGCATCACCGAAACAACGGCCGCTCCCGCCGATAAGGCGGCAGGCAGCATCAGCGAGCGCCCGTCGGGGTTCACGGAGCGTTCCGCAAATTCCCTTGCATTCTCCGTCATTTCGTCAACAAGCTGACCCGAGACAGCCGTTCCCTCGTTTGCGGAAATGTCATTGCCAAAGGCTGACAGGTCGGTAGCTTCGGGGGCGGGGAGGAATATCCAGCAGTTGTCAAATCCAAATCGGTCGGCATCTTTTGTTATCCACCTGACGCTGTATATCCACATATTTCCGTTTTCGTCTGTCCAGCATTTGTCGGCAAGCTCTCCTTTGGGATAGGGATAATCCTCACGGGTGTACTAGTTCTCAGCTTTTATGGAATAATAGTTTTCCGAATAGGAATATTCCCACAAAACCACCTTCTCCTGCGGGATATAGTTATCAAGCTCGCCGCTGTAATCCGTAAATTCGTCACTGTGTTTATCAATGAATGTAAAGGTGCTGTATATTTCGCTTACCTTTGACATTTCTATCCAGCCGTCCTTGCTCCTGCCAAGCTCGGAACGCTCATCAAACATACAGCAGCCCCATACTTCGCCGCTTTTATCGGTGTATGTAAAGCCGATATCCACTGTGTCCCCCTTTTTGACCTTGTTGACAATAGTGGTTTTCAGAGGACTTTTTAAAATGTTGCTGTCCTCCAGAACATCATAACTTCTCCAGTTGATATATTAGCAGCTTTGGTAGGCACTTCGGCAAAATGCATTGTCAGGTACTGAAATAACATCAGCATAAACCGCCGTCCCCGAAAATGCCGCCACCGAAGCCGCCGCAATAGCTGTACATATAATTTCCTTGATATTCATAATGTCACCTCAAAAAAATATTGATAATTATTCCGCATAAAAATGAAGATGTGTTTGCACATAGTGAGAAAAGCAGTGGCTTTTTTATGTACGTCCTGTTTTTATAAACGAGCCATTCGGCAATGACAGCGGCTATTTCCAGTACTGCCGTTATAAGCGCCATAGCAACACCGCCAAGCCTAAGCTCATATGCAAAAAAGCTGTGGATAACATTCACCAAAGGATTCGTCATAACGTTTGCAAGGAGCATAATTATGTAATTCCTGCCGCCCCTCACGCCCCATATTACCCCGAAAAGCCCTTCAAGGAGAATAGTCAGAAGCAGTGCATAGCCCATTGAAACAAGGATATCAGCCGTCATTTTTTTGCACCGTTTTCTTCATCAGAGCAAAGCCCCCAAGCAGCATTGCCGCCGAGAGAATGCAGAGAATGCACATCGCCGCCCTGCTTATCTGCACCCCGCCATATATGTACGATGGTACATATCCAAGAAACAGTGCAAAGGTGAGAAGCCCGAATGAAAAACCTCTGCCGCCCTTGAAAATATCCGCCGCCGCCCTCAGTGTTATGGGCATAGACATATTGAAAATGAGTATCGCCGCAAGTCCGCAGACGATATTTCCCGAGAACAGGTACAGCACAGCCGCCATAACCATTGATACAGCCGCCGTTTTTTCCTTGCCGAATCTGTCCGAAACAAAGCCACCAAGAGCCTTGCCGCCCGCCGTCATTATCACCGCTGTGAATGCCGCCGCAGGAGTTATTTTCCAGGGATATGACAATGCAAAACCGCCATAGCTCCTTATGACCACCACCGCAAAGAACATAAACGCCGCTGGGCAAAGTGGGAATGATGCCTTAAAATCAAAGAAAGTTTCCGCAGCCCCGCCCCTTTTGTCATCGCATTTAAAAATGTACGGTGCTGCAAAAATGAACACCGCCGCTATGAGCATTGCCGCCATCGGCAGGATAAAGGACATATCATTCCCCTTGCCCCATATCGTGCCGAGATACAGTCCCACCGCACCGGGGGAGACGAACACGCCTAGAGCACCCGAGCTTTCGTATTTATCCAGCACATAAACTCCGCCCCCTGCGTGGAAAAGAGCGTTTCCCACTCCAGCACATATCGCCGCAGGGGTGAGCAGTCCCGCAAATGCTCCGAAATATGCTAAAAATATAAGTCCACAGCCTACCGATGCTGCACGGTGCCCTCCGCCAAGCTTGTCAAGAATTATGCCTATGGGCATCTGCAAAGCGAATGCGCAGAAATTGTAGATAAGAAAATTTTCGCTTGCGCCGCCGAGTATAAATCTCATCATAAGAAATGCACAGGACAGGTCGACTAAAAAATGTGCAGCGGAATAAACCGCCGTCATCGCTTTTCGTTCCATTTAAAACCCCTTTCATATGAATAAACAAT
>CAMBJF010000022.1 GCA_945867875.1 uncultured Ruminococcus sp.
CCGCAGGAGAATAGTCAAGCTCACGGAGAGACTTTCTCAGCGCCGCATCTGTGGCGAAGTCAAGAGCGGAAGCACTGTCATCGAGAATGAGTATCTCAGGCTTTCTCACCAGCGCCCTTGCAATTGTAAGACGCTGCCTCTGACCGCCCGAAAGGTTCTTTCCGCCCTGTTCTATCTCGCAGTCATAGCCGCCCTTTGCTTTGATAACATCAAGAGCCTGAGCCGCTTTCACTGCCTCTTCAATGTCCGCATCAGATGCATTTTCATTGCCCCAGAGCAGGTTTTCACGGATAGTTCCCTTAAAAAGCATAGCCTTCTGAGGAACAACGCCAATTTTGTCACGAAGGTCTGAAACAGCCATATCCTTAACATCAACGCCGTTTACAAGAACATTTCCCCCGCACACGTCGTAAAATCTCGGGATAAGGTTCACAAGCGATGATTTTCCCGAGCCTGTGCCGCCGATTATGCCGATAGTTTCGCCCTTTTTCACGGTAAAGTCAATGTCCGAAAGAGCATAGTCGCCCGCATTTCTGTATTTAAGGAAAGCGTGCTTGAATTCAGCCGCATATTCGCCCTTTTCACTGCCGCCCTTTCCGTCGGTAACGGAGGGTTCCATTTCAAGAGCCGCTTGGATACGGTTTCCGCAGGCAATGCTCTTTGTGATGTTGATGATAAGGTTTGCAAGCTTTATCAGCTCAACAAGTATCTGCGACATATAGTTGTAAAGTGCCACAACAGCGCCCTGAGTGATGATTCCCATTTCAACGTTTATCGCACCCCTGTTGATAAGGAAAATAATGCCCAGATTGATGATGATGTAGGTCACAGGGTTCATAAGAGCGGAAATCCTGCCCACAAATTCCTGGGAATGGGTAAGCTCGGAGTTTCGGGAAACGAATCTCTCGGTCTCCTCCCCCTCCTTGCAGAATGCACGGATAACACGAACGCCTGTGAGGTTCTCTCTTGTGACCGAGGTAACGCCGTCAAGCTTCTGCTGGACCTTTCTGTAAAGAGGAATTGAGCAGAGCATAATTGCGAAAACCACGATAAGGAGCAGAACTGTGACATAAACGAATATCATAGCCGCCTGCGCATTAATGGTGAACGCCATTACCATTGCGCCGAAAACCACGAAAGGCGAACGGAGCAGAAGTCTCAGAGTCAGGTTAACGCCGTTCTGCACCTGATTCATATCGCTGGTCATACGGGTGACCATTGTGGAGGTTCCAAGCTCGTCAAGCTCGGAGTAGGACAGCTTCTGAATGTGCTCAAAAAGCACGTGGCGAAGCCTTGCAACGAAGCTTACCGAAGCCTTTGCCGCAAAATACTGCGCCGTGATTGAGAACGCAAGTCCCACAAATCCCAGCAGCACCAGCACAAGGCACATTTTCACGATGTACGGCTTGTCCCCCGCCGCAATGCCCTTGTCGATGATGGCAGCCACCACCAGCGGCACAAACAGCTCAAAGAGCGCTTCAAGGAGCTTGAAAAGCGGTCCGAGAATGCATTCTTTGATGTAGCCTTTCATATAAACGAGAAGCTTTTTCAAAAATATCTCTCCTTTTCATTTTTACATACGTAAATTATTATACCATATAAGTGCGGACGGTTTAACTCTTATTTGTTAAATTATATGGTAATATTGTGTAATTGGATTTCCATTTATTGTAAGTATAGTTTTTCAAATATTTTTTTGCCGCCCCTTGACAAACTTGGAAATATGTGTTATTATAATGATATCAAAATGATATCATTTCAATTCAACCACATTTTTCTGAGTTTCAGGGAGGTTTTTTTATGAGCAAAAAAGTTATGGGTGAAATTATGGAAAAGGAGCTTAACGCACCCAACGGTCTTGCAGCCGCATTTCTCACGATTTTTCTTTACATCGCCGCAATCGCAGGCATCATTCCCGCAGGAATCAACCTTGACAGCGACGCCCCCACCTTCGGCATTCCCCTTATGGTGATATGCCTCATCTGGCTGTCGATCGGCTGGATACCGTTTATGGGAATCAAGGTGGTTCGACCCAACGAGGCTCTCGTTCTCACACTTTTCGGAAAATACACGGGCACTCTCAAAAAGGACGGCATTTTCTTCGTAAATCCGTTCTCTTCTGCCGTAAATCCCGCAAGAGATGCCGAGCTTTCATCGCAGACCGGCGTTTCCGTTTCCGCAAACGGTCAGGCTGAGATAAAATCTTCCTCCACCGTTTCCAAAAAGCTCTCGCTCAAGGCGATGACCCTCAATAATCAGAAGCAGAAGATAAATGACAAGGACGGAAATCCCGTTGAGGTCAGCATTGTGGTCATCTGGAAAATTGCAAATACCGCCAAGGCTGTGTTCAATGTTGACAATTATCAGGAGTACATTTCAATTCAGGCGGATTCCACCCTCAGAGACGTGGCAAGCCTTTATCCCTATGACGTGAGCCACGAGGCAGGCAAATCTCTCCGCAGTTCATCGGCTGAGGTTGCGGAAAATCTGAAAAATGAGCTTCAGAACAGAGTTGAAAATGCGGGACTTCAAGTTATCGAGGCACGCATCACCCACCTCGCTTATGCTCCCGAAATTGCGGCGGCTATGCTCCAGAGACAGCAGGCGGCGGCGATAATCGAGGCAAGGCAGAAAATTGTTGACGGCGCTGTGGGAATGGTGGAAATGGCGCTTGAACGCATCACCGAGAACAAGGTCTGCGAGCTTGATGACGAAAGAAAGGCTCAGATGGTCTCAAATCTTCTCGTTGTGCTCTGCGGAAACAAAGACGCTCAGCCTATCGTGAACAGCGGTTCCATATACTGATAAATCCGCTCACGGTATTTCAACGAGTAAATAGTGAACACTTAATGCGAATATCTTTCAAATCGCCATATATTACTGTGCTGACGGATTTTATCCTGACTCAGATGCTGAATGCAGGGTTTAAAATTGCCGCAGACAACGGGTACGGTGACAGCAGAAAGCTTGACAAAATCCTTTCGGCGGTGAGCATTGAAATGCTTATCCTTAGCATTCCCGTTATGATTTTTTCGATAACTGATTTAAAAAGCGATGTTATTTTTGTGGTGTATGTGAACATTATCGGGGTAATTTTGCTTGCTACCGTTCTTGTATTGCATAAAAGGAATTGAACCGTAAAACAGTTTCCAACAAAATAAAAAAACTCGGAGGTGAAGCGTTTGGCTGAAAATGATAAGGCAAAGGGAAAAAAGCAGGTTCCCCTCAGACTTTCCGCTTCCCTTTACGATGAACTGGCACGGTGGGCGGAGGACGATTTCCGCTCAATCAACGGACAGATAGAATACCTGCTGACGGAATGCGTGAAAAAGAGGAAAAAAGCCGCTCCCAAAAGGGCAGGCAGCTATCCTCCGGGAGAAGCTCCCGAACTGAATGAGCCGTTTACTTTTGAATTTCCCGACGGTCACACCGAGAAATTTGAAAATGTCAAGGTGTTCTTAAATCAGCTTGTAAGCGACGGAACGGTGACGTATGACGGCGAAAAGGACGGAGAAACAGGGAATGTCAAAGATTAAAATCACATTAGAATTGATTAGAATATTAAGACTTTGTTGAATAGTCTTTTCGCTTGTGATATAATTAACGGAGGGATAAAAATGTTTGCGGTAATAATGCTGTCGGCGTTGAATCTGATACTGCCGCTTACGATGGTCATTTGCGGAGGGTGGTTTTTAAGCAGTCCCCCCGATATGAACGGCATTGTGGGCTACAGGACAAAGCGGTCTATGGCTTCGCCCAAATGCTGGGCGGCAGCTCACAAAATATGCGGAAGTCTTTGGCTGGGGTTCGGCATTTTCACAGGTATTTTTGCTGTGATCAGCGGCATTTTCTCCGCTATAAAGGTAAAAGAACCGGATAACGGATTTTACTTTTTTATTCTCGGTGAAGAGGCTTTTCAGCTTGCTTTTATGCTTGGGGCAATAGCACTTACGGAGGCAAGGCTCAAAAAGCTATTTAAATAAGGGGGACATAAAATGAATAAAGTTAAAAATGGGATTTTTGCGGTGCTGGTTTCTTCTTTTCTGCTTTCGGGGTGCGGTGAAACGGGGGTGCAGGAAAGCAATAGAGAAGAGGATATTTCTGTATCCGAGCAAACGTCGGAGAATGCTGAAAATTATCCCGATTTTGACGAGATAAACAAAATCACTGTGGGCGACAGGACAGTTTCACTGCCTTTTAAAGCTGAGGAGCTGGGCGATGATTTTTATGCAGATAATTATATAGACGAAAACGGAAATGTTGATAAAAACATCTACTGCTTATATTACAATGATACCCAAATTTCTTTTGTGGATATTGATAATAATAACTATATAACACATATTGAATTTGATTTTTCCGAAAATGAAGCCACACTCCCGATTTACTGGTCTATATATTCATTTGACGGCGATTCGGAAAGTGAAGATGTTTTAAAGGAGCTTGGAAACCCAACCAAAAGTTATATCACAGATGATAATTCAAACAGAACGAATGAAATTTATACATATGCTTATGAATCCGGTGTATTTTCAGTTCATTTCAGAGACAGCAGGCTTGAAAGAATATTATTGGATAAAAGCCCTGATCTCGGAATGGAAACGACTGATATTACTATGGAGCAAAAAAGTTATTTATAAGGGGGACATAAAAATGAATAAAGTTAAAAATGGAATTCTGACGGTGCTGGTTTCTTCTTTTCTGCTTGCGGGATGCAGTGAAACGGGGACGGTACGGGAAAGCGGTGTAACTGAGGGAAGCACTGACAGTACCGTTTCTGTCGGGTCATCAGTATCGACCGAAGCACTGCAGAGCACAGTGTATGAAGAGACAGACTTTGATCCGTATGATTTCGATATTTACCTTTGTTGCGAAGATTCTGAAGACCCAACAGATTTAAACTATGTTTGGTTACACAGCAATGAATTTACTGCCGATACGAAATGCAAAGAAATGGAGATAATGAGTGACAGAGTAGACCTCACCTCTTTACCTGTAAATGAAAATATCACTTATCTCAGGATCAATGCATTAAATGGCAATACCCTTGCAGGAATAGATAATTTTCCCAATCTTGAAGTGCTTTTCTTAAATGATATCAATGTAACTGATATATCGGATATTTACAAATGCCCTAAGATCAAAAACCTTACTTTAAGATTTGTAGATTCCGTTGAAGACTTTAGCGTTGTAAAAAAGTTACCTGACCTGGAGGTCTTTTATGCAATGTTAAGTGAACCTGAAGCTACATTGCCCAATATTGAATCATTAGCTTCCTGCAAAAATTTAACAAAATTAACATTGCAGGATTATGATATCGGCAGTATTGATTTTATCGGCGAATTGACAGATCTAAGAGAACTGAGATTGTGGTCATCTGACGGTATGATCGATGATATTACACCGCTGTCTTCATTAACAAGTCTTGAAAAGCTTGAAATAACACAGCTTTATTCCGATAATATCGAGCCTTATTTGGCACTGAAAAATTTGACTTATCTTGACATTGAAGAAAATGAATTTAGTGAAGAAAGCAAAAACAAACTGTATGAAGCTTTTACTGACGGTGTTGTTAAAATAAACCACGTAAATATAATAACGGAGGAAACATCATCGGCGGCAGAGACGCTGCAAGGTACAAATGTCGCATTTGATGAAATAGCGGCTTCGATAAGTATTGATGGGCAGGATTATTCTCTTCCCTGCAAAGTAAAAGATTTAAATTCAAAATACACGATAAAAGACGGAAAATATTACGATGATGATGAGTGCACATATTTTTCTGTTTTTTCCGGCGATGAAGCGCTCTTTGCAATATGGGTCAACGGTGATCACAGCACAGAAGATGCACCGGAGCCTGATGCTGTTATTTCCAGAATTTTGATCTCACGGGATACTTCGGAAAACGTATCCTTTAATATTATGGGTATTACCGAGGACAGCACAAATAAAGATATTCTGGAAATTCTCGGTACTCCCAATGACACATATACCGACTCTTCGTATAGATATGTTTATGAAAACAATATTTGTTTTTTTGCTTTCAATGATGATGATTCAATAAAATTTGTGTCAATTATCACTGATGCTGAAAACTATTCAACAGAAGAAAATCAAAACAGCTAAGGGAGGTTTTTTATTTGGCTGATGTATTAAGGACAGAGGGTCTGTCAAAGGCGTATAAAAAGGGAGTTATGGCGGTAAAGGACGTAAGCTTTACTGTGGGCGAGGGCGAGATCTTCGCTCTCATAGGTCCGAACGGTGCGGGCAAGACTTCCACCATAAGAATGATATCCACACTCATAAAGCCCACGGACGGCGACGCTTTCGTGGACGGTCACAGCATTATCACCGAGCCTGACAAGGTAAGGCAGGCTATTACATATCTGCCTGATGAGGCGGGTGCTTACAAGACTATGACGGGTATGGACTACCTTTATTTTATGGCGGGGCTTTTTTCCTCGGACAAGGAGGAAATTGACAGGTATGTGAACCGCGCGGTCAATATGTGCGGTCTTGGGGACAGGCTGGAGGAAAAGATAGGCGGCTATTCGAGAGGTATGATAAGAAAGCTGCTCCTTTCCCGTGCGGTAATGACACGCCCCAAGCTTGCCATACTTGACGAGGCTACCTCGGGTCTTGACGTTATAAACGCTCTTGACATCAGAAAGACCATTAAGCGGCTTTCTGCGGAGGAGGGTATGAGCTTCCTGCTTTCCTCCCACAATATGCTGGAAATCGAGTTCGTATCGGACAGGGTGGGAATTATGTCCCACGGTCAGCTTATGGTGACGGGCAGTGTGGCTGAGCTTAAGGAACGCTATGATGCCGCTAATCTTGAAGAGGTCTTTGAAAGGGTGGTGCAGAACGATGAAGTTAGGTAATCTTGTTAAAAAGGAACTGAAGGAGCTGCTCACGCCTCAGGCTATCTTCTCGATGATATTCACCTGCGTGCTGCTTATTGTTATGGGCAATGTTATGGGCGGGGCGATGAATGACGCATTTAACAACTCAGAAGTGAACATTGCCGATCTTGACGGGTCGGATTTTACTGCGGATATGATAGCAAAGCTCCCAGATTACGGCGCTGACCCTAAGGTGGTAAGTCTTGAAAGTGACGATTATCAGGCGGAAATGAACAGGCTTGACATCAAAAATCTTGTTATTATCCCCGAGGGCTTCGGTGACAGGGTTTTAAACGGAAACGAGGCTGTGAGCGTGGACTGCGTGAGCCTTGTTACGGGGGGCGGTCTTACTTCTTCGATGCAGAATATGTCCGCTTCGAGCCTTACTTCTTCCATTTCAAGCTACATCAAGGATTACACCGAGACTGTTAAAATGGGTATGACCGACAGCGAAAAGGCGCTTATCGACGAGCCTCTGGTGACGGTGGAATACACCTCGGCAAACGGAAAGACCGTTCAGGTGTCCTCGGATATGCTCATCGGTATGCTTATGAGCCAGTCGATGATAGCTCCTTTTGCGGTTTTCTTCCTTATACTTATGGCTTCTCAGATGATAATGACGGCTATTTCAACGGAAAAAATTGACAAGACCCTTGAAACTCTTATGTCTGCTCCTGTTTCAAGGCTCACGGTGCTGAGCGCAAAAATGATATCCGCTGTTATTGTGGCTCTGCTCAATGCGGGGGCTATGATAATCGGATTTGCGTTCTATATGCAGAATATGATGGGCGGGGCTACGGCTGAGCTTGAATCGGGTGCGGCGGACAACTCCGCAGGCATTATGACCGGGGCGCAGGCTATGGCAAGTCTCGGTATGACCCTCGGCGTTGGCGATATGGTGGTGTTCGGGCTTGACCTGTTCCTTACAATTGCAATTGGTCTTTCCATTTCACTTATTCTCGGCGCTATGGCTACGGACACGAAGTCGGTGCAGACGCTAATTATGCCTGTAATGATGGTGACGATGATACCTTTCTTTGTGACGCTGTTTGCGGACGTTAACAGCCTTTCCCCTGTTTTCAAGGGAATTATGTACATTATACCGTTCACGCACACATACACGGCGATGACTAATCTTATGTTCGGGCACACATCGCTTGTTGTCGGCGGTCTTATTTATCAGGCGGTGTTCTTTGCGGTTTGTATGTATCTGGCGGTGAAAATGTTCACGTCCGATCTGCTGTTTACGATGAACTTCTCGGCGGACAGCGGACGAAAAAAGAGATTTACGGGCAAAAAGCCCTGATTTGCCGAAAGGATAATTTCAAATGGTATTTCACGACTATGAACCGAAAATGCGAAAAAATCCACTGCTTACTGCGACTGCCGTTATACTGACGGCGGGTGCGGGAGGACTGTGGATATTCAGGGAAAAGCTTGGACTCAGCGTTCCCGATATGCTGATGTTGACAGGCACGGCGCTTATCGCTGTGCTTCTGACGGTGAGGGACAGGTTCAGAAAAAAGGAAAATTTTAACACTGCCTGCGAGCTGAAAAAACAGCGTGAGGATATGAAAAACGAGGATTTCTCCGACAGCGGCATTTTTTTCAGATGATATGACTTGGCTGAATATTGGCACGCCGGACGGTTATAATATTTTCTGAACGGGTGACGAAAGCTTGCCCGCAGAAAGGAAGTATTACTATGTTTAATCAGAATAATAACCGTCAGCAGCAGAACAACCGGAACCAGCAGAACGGACAGAACCAGCAGAACAATCAGAGCCGTCAGAACAGCCAGAATCAGCAGCAGGATAATCAGAATCAGAACTGCCGCAATAATCACTCCGAGAGATAAAGAATACAAAATTCTTTGCAATAACGCTGTATTTCATTTTTATGGGATACGGCGTTTTTGTTTGATATTTTGCGGAACATATATGCCGATTTTGCAGTGGGGATATTATTCAAACCAAACAAATTTTGATTACAAATCGTTACCTTTTTTTCATCATCAGCCGAAAGCTTCGGTTTTTAGGGCATTTTTAACGAATATGTCCTTTTATCTTTTAATCTAATTATTCCATTGTTACGTTGACATTGAGAAAGTTTTGTTGTATAATTTACAATGTATCATCAGAATTTGAAATTGTGCCTGCTTGGTACATATTTTTCTCCGAAAGGAAGTCGGTTATGGGACCTGACGGGAGTCGGTTTATTCTCTCAGACGAGAAGACACTTATCATTGGTATCATCATTTGCGCCTGTCTTACGGCGGTAAGGCTGTTTTACGGCTGCGCCGAGGCTGCGGCGGACGAGCTGGGCGAAGGCAGGATAAAAAGCTATGAGGACGACAGCGGCGGAAAGCTGACGCTTTTTAAGCTGTTTAAAAATCAGCGGAGATTTTTCGCTGCATTTTCCACTCACAAGCTCATAAATTCCCTGCTCATCGGTGCAATATATGCTTACTGCTTCGCTGTTCCCCTGATAATCGAGGCGGGCGAAAACAATATTCCGGTATGGCTCATTATTGTGCTCAGCTTCCTTATCACTGCGCTTATACTGAGATTTTTCGGCAGCGACCTGCCGAGGATACTTATGAGAGGCAGTGCGGCAGAAAATTATGCTGTTGCGACTGCGGGGGCTGTGAAGCTTCTGTATGTGCTGATGTCCCCTGTTACCGAGCTGTCGGCGGCGGTGTCAAAGCTTTTCGGAAAAAATTCCGCTGACGATGACGCTGTGACCGAGGAAGAGATACTTATGATGGTCGATGCGGGAAACGAGACGGGTACTATCGAATCCTCCGAAAAGGAAATGATAAACAACGTTTTCGAGTTCCACGAGCTGACTGTCAGCGACGTTATGACCCACCGCACCGATATCGTTGCGGTAAGCGAGGACGCTGAGATATCCGAGGTGGTATATACCGCCATAAAGAGCGGATTTTCACGCATTCCCGTTTACAGGGAGAGCGTTGACCACATTGTGGGCATCATCTGCGTGAAAGACCTGCTGTGCCTTATCGGCACGGAGTCCTCAAAGGGCATCAAGGCGGAGAATTTTCTGAGAGATGCTGAATTTGTTCCCGAAAGCTGTATGTGCGGCGATCTTTTCAAGATGTTCACCGAGAAAAAACAGCAGATAGCTGTGGCGGTGGACGAATACGGCGGCACTGCGGGGCTTGTTACTATGGAGGACCTTGTGGAATCCATTGTGGGAAGCATTCAGGACGAATATGACAACGAGACGGAGGATATCATCAAAATATCCGACGATACCTACACTGTCAAGGGCACCGCAGACCCTGCGGACGTTATGGAGACCCTTGGAGAGCCTCTTCCCGAGGACTGCCGCTATGACACCATGAGCGGCTTTGTCACCGACCTTCTGGGGCGTATCCCCGAGGACGGCGAGACACCTTCGGTAAGCTATAAGAACATCGAATTTACGGTTCTGCTCACCGAGGATATGAGAATTGTCAGAATAAAAGCTGTAATAAAGCCAAAAGAAGAAAAGGAGTTACCCGAAGATGAAGACAACAAACAGTAAGAAAATTTCCGCTGTTATCGCCTGTGCGCTTTCTCTCACACTGATCGCATCAGGCTGTCAGCAGACCGCTGAGGACACAGGTTCTATCCCTGAGATCGAGACCACACCCGCTCCCGAAACCGAAGTAGTTTCCGAAACCACCACAGTTCCCGAGACAACAACAGTTCCTGAGACCACCACCGAGGAGACTACCACTACTGAGGAGACCACAGAGACTTCTGAGACATCAGAGACATCTGCAACAGAGACCTCCGAGACTTCCGAGACTGCTCCCGAGTGGTCCGAGACTGAGATGTCCGCAACTATGTATGTGACCGAGAACTGCTATTCAAGAGAAAAGGCTATCATCGGCGCTACACCTATTTCCCAGCACTACACAGGCGACACTGTTGAGATAGTTGCTCTTACAGACACAGGCTACTACAAGCTGGCTAACGGCGGATTTATCCACTCCGATTACCTTTCCGACAAGAAGCCTGTCCAGACTACTGCTGCGACCACAACTGCTGCTCCTGCCGAGACTACCGCTGCTCCAACGGATACTGTTGCCAAGAACGATGAGGGTACATCAGGCAGTGACAACAGCTTCTCAGGCGAGGCTCTCGAGGACGCTAAGTACAATGTAAAGTCCTCTTCAAGATATGCTTACAAGCAGCTCACTGCCGACGAGCAGACTCTTTACAACAGATATGTAAATGCTGTCAAGACACTCAACAGCGTTGTTGAGATTCCCTCGGGTCTTTCTTCCGATGATGCTGTAAAGGTATATACCATTGTTTACGATTCCGAGCCCCAGCTCTTCTGGATGGGCAACACCATTTCCGCAGGCTCTACATTCGCCACACTGTCTTTCAAGACTACCGACAAGGCTGAGATAAAGGCTATGCAGCAGGAGATCGACACTGCTGCGGCTAACATTCTTTCCAAGGCTAATAACTACAGCGGCACTGTTTCAAAGCTTAAGGTATTCTTCGATTCCATCGTTCTTTCAAATGAATTCAGCAAGTCCGAAACAGGCTACAACTGCTCCATTTACAATGGCCTTACAAACAAGGGTGCTCTCCAGTGTGCAGGATATGCAAAGACTATGCAGTATCTCTGCGATATGGCGGGCATTGAATCCTGCGTTGTAAGAGGTTCCGACAAGGAGGGCAACTCCCACGCTTGGAACGTTGTTTACTGCGAGAACGGCTACTACAACCTCGACTCCACTTGGGGCGACCCCATCAACAGCTTCGGTTCAAGCTACATTCAGTACGAGTTCTTCCTCGTTCCCGACTCTTGGATACATAACATCACTCACTTCAACGTAAGCACACTTCTCAGAAGCAGCGGCTCTATCAAGCTTTACACTCCCCCTGCCTGCACAAAGGAAGCCTGCAACTACTTTGCGGCTTACAACAAGCTCTATGACAGCAAGGCTGACGCTGAGGCTGCTGTGTATGCCGCTATCGATGACGCTATCGCAAACGGCAAGAACGTTGCTGAGATAAGAGTAAGCTCCAAGAGCGTTTATGATGAGCTTATGTCCGATGATTATTTCAGAACATTCCAGAAGTATGCAAAGGGCAAGTCTTCAAGCGTTAAGCAGATCCAGAGACAGAAGTCCTTCACTTCGGGCGTTCAGGTAGTTCACTACGATATCGTTTATGCATAATTTCAGAATATAAAGCGGCACATATATGATGCCGATAAAAAGGAAAGGAACATTTTAAAATGAAGAAAAGAATTTCGGCTGTATGCGCAGCTCTTCTCCTCACGGCTTCTATGCTCTCTGCCTGCGGCAAGCAGGTGGAGGACACTCCTGCTGAGGAAACTACCATAAACATTATTCAGGACGGCTCTGAGGTCGTTGCTGAGGGTGACGTGACAAGTGCAACAGGCTTTGTTGACCCCGGCGCAAACGTTGAATTCGGCGGAACTGAGACTGCTCCCGAGATCGCTGAGACCTCTGTTTCTGTAAATCAGGAGGAGATTGCCGATCTCATTCAGGGCGGTGTTGTTACAGACAAGGCTCCCGTTCTTACCGAATACAATGTGGATTACAAGACACGCTACGGCTACAACACATTAAATGATCAGGAAAAGGCTCTTTATGCTCAGATACTTGAGGCTGTAAAGTCCGTCAAGACCAAGGTTCCGGTCGATGACAGCGTTACCGACGAAATGTGGATAAAGGTTTACGGCGTACTTTATATGCAGGAACCCGAGCTTTTCTGGCTCACCTCCGCAAAGGTAGTTAAGGGCAAGCTGTGGTACTGGGAGACTGACCCTGAGCTTATCGCTTCAATGCAGAAGGATATCACTGCAAAGGCTTCCGAGGTTCTCGCTCAGGCTGAGGGCAAGGATACCTTTGGCAAGCTGAAGTTTTTCCACGATTACATTTGTCTCAACAACGACTTCGTTAAGGAAGAGGGCTTCAACCAGACCATTTACGGCGGATTCGTAAAGGGCACTATCCAGTGCGAGGGATATGCTAAGACTATGCAGTATCTCTGCGATATGGCGGGCATTGAGTCTATGGTCATTGTCGGAAGCAACGAGGCTAATGATACTCACGCTTGGAACGTTGTAAAGGTTGACGGCGAATGGTACAACCTCGACTGCACCTGGGACGACCCCATTCTTACCGAGGTGGACAAGACCAATGTAAGATACAGATATTTCCTTGTTCCCGACGAGTGGATACACAACAAGTCCCACTTCAACGTTAATAAGAAGATATCGGGCACTCAGCTCACTTACTTCACTCCCCCTGCCTGCACCGCTACAAAGATGAACTACTTCAATGTCACAAATCAGCTTTATTCCGATACGGCTTCCGCTGATTCCGCTCTTAAGGCTAAGATGAAGGAGACCGCTTCAAACAAGATGAGAGCTGCTGAGATACGTGTTTCCGACAAGAGCATTTACGACTCTATCACTGCAAACCTTAAGGATTACGCTTCTTGGATAAAGGACGAGAACTCCGCTGTTAAGTCCGTTTCCTCCAACTGCGACCCCAACACTCTCGTTATCGAGCTTGATCTTATTTACTGATTTTTTTCGGAGCAGGAATGAAAAGTTTCCGTTTTAAAAATGTGCTGATGTGTTCGGCACTGTTATGCGTTATTATCAATGCAGGCTGTTCAAAGGTCGAAGAGCTCCCCGCTGAGGCGGAGGAGCTTGTGCCTGCGGGCAGCCTGTCCGCAAATGATGACGATTCCTATGACGACAGCAGGTATATTTACAGCCAGCTGTCCGACAAGGAAAAGGAATATTACGATATTATCAGAGATGCTGCCTTTAACTTTGAGGAAAAGGCGGTATTTCCCGAGGCGCTTGACCCCGATACGCTGAGAAAGCTTTATGTTTCCGTTTATTATCAGGAAGAGGAGCTTTTCTGGCTTTCAAGTATGTTCTACCGCCCTGCCGCCCCTGCTGACACGCTTATGCTGTCATACAGGTTCACGGCAGATGAGGCGGATCAGATGAAAACCGAGATAGCAGCCCGCATCGATGAGATATTCGGGGGTTTTGATGAAAACACCTCCGATTATGAAAAGCTGAAAGCCTTTCACGATGCTCTTGTGCTTGGCTGCACATTCTCTATGGACACCGATTACGCAAACACTGTTTACGGCGCACTCTGCGACGGGTATGCTCAGTGCGAGGGCTATGCTTTTGCATATGACTACCTTTGCAGCAAAGCGGGCATTGACTGCTTCACCGTTTCGGGGACAAATTCCGAGGGTGCTCTTCACGCTTGGAATATCGTCAAGCTGGACGATATGTGGTACAATGTTGACTGCACCTGGGACGACCCAATTCTTGACCCTGTGGACACCGATTTTATCAGATATTACTACTTTCTGGCTGCCGATTCGGACATTTCGGGGGTAACTCATTTCCCCGATAATTCCTACTTTACCTATCCTATATGCTCCTCGGGCGAGAATTATTACAAGCGTGAGGGGTATTATGCAGAAAGCGGAGATGAGGGGGCAGAGCTTCTTAAAAAAGCCGCTCTTGATGCTCTCAGATGCGGCAGGAAGGACGCAGGGGTAAGATTTTCCGATGAAAAGGCTTACAAAAATGCTGTGAGCAAGCTTTTTGACAACGGCGGCATCAAGCAGGTCTTTGCGGAAATAAACGGGGAATCCGATATCAGGATAAACGAGAAAAAATATGTGCGCTACCTTAATGATGAAGAATTTATCATTCATATTACAATGATATCAGAATAGATTTACGGAGAACAAGCGATGAAAAACAACAGATCATTTGCTTTCAGAGCTGCGGCTTTTGCGGCTGCGCTTCTTTATCTGACTGCCTGTGGAAGTGAGATAGAATACCCCGAGGGGGCTGACACTCTTCCCACCTATTCCGCTACGGGCACGGTGATGACGATATATGACACCTCGGAGCACACTACTCCCGAGACAACTGTGACTGCCTCGGAGACTACTGTGAGCGAGACCACGACTTCGGTGACTGAATCTGAGACTGAGACCGAAACTGTGCCCTCCGAGAGCGAAACATCGCTGTCGACCACTGCAAGTCTGTCTCTTGAGGACGTTCCTGAGGTTGGCATCTCCGAATATTACGAAAAGACCCAGACCACTCCGCCAACGGCTGTTCTGACGGCGGCGGAAACATCTGCATCATCTGTCAGTACGGTCACGTCTGCGGTAACATCGGCAAGCGAAAGCGTTGTTACTGTGAGCACGGCGGGAACTGCTGCGGAGTCAGAGACATCGCTGTCGGCTAATGCATCAGATGGACTGAACATCAAGCTCACTGACGGCAGAAAAAGCCCTTACACTGGCAGGGATATCATCTCTCACCCATACAGCTATTACACCCTTGACAACACTCACAAGGTGCTTTATGACAAGCTGGTGAGCGCAATGCTTAGCTGTGAGAAAAAGATAACATTCACTACCGATGAAAAGGTGACTTTCCAGCAGCTTTTTGACACGTATCAGCTCATTTACAATGACGAGAACAGGCTTTTTTACATCTCCCCCACCATAAACTACTCCACTGACCCGAGCACGGGTTACATCAAGGCTATGGACGTGAGCTACATTTTCGATATCGACAAGATACCGTCTATGCAGGCTGAGGTGGACAAGGCGGCGGACAATATACTGTCGATGATCACTCCCGAGATGAACGATTATGAAATCGTTAAGCTGTTCCACGACTATATTATCCGAAACTGCACATATGATGAAAAATCAGCAAATCCCAATACAATTTACGGTGCTCTTGTGGAAAAAGAGGCGCTTTGTCAGGGATATGCTCAGAGCTTTACATATCTTTGCTCGCTGGCGGGAATTGATTCCCTTATCGTGCTGGGTGTGGCGAATGAACCGCATATGTGGAACATCGTTAAAATGGACAATGACTATTATCACATTGACCTTACCTGGGACGACCCCGACCGTGCAAAATCTCCCGACTCGGTGAGATACGATTATTTCGGGCTGACCGATGAGCGTATCCGTGAGCTGAGACAGGTCGATGATTACGATTATGAAGTTCCCAAGGCTGAGGGCACGAAGTATCAGTATTATTACTACAACAATCTTGTGGCGGGCAGCGTTGCGGAGGCAAAGTCGCTCATATCCTCCGAGGCATTGAAAGCGGCTAAGACAAAGGCAAGCACCGTTCAGATACTCTGCGCTGACGACAAGGTTTTTGCTGATGTGACGGGTGTGCTTTTCGGAAATTCCTCCGACAATGTTATCGGGCTTTTGGGCGGCATCAGGGACAAGGCGCAAAACCGCTTCAACACTGAGTCCATTTACCACAACAGCAACAGCAGCACAAGAACGGTCAAGATATTTTTGGAATATCTTGACTGACGGAAAGGCGGCGTATGAGCTATGTTCTGCGGCAAGGTCAAAAACAGAATATTCGGCGCTGCGGGAGCTATGCTCATACTTATTTCGGGCTGTGCTGTATTTACGGGCTGCACCAAGAGCAGCGGCATTACCGTTATTTCAAACGGCACTACCGTTGAAGTCACCGAGAACACCGACAACGGCAGCATTGCGGAGTCGGGGCTTTATATTCCGCCAAATATGGTGACACGATATGCTTCGCTGAACTATGATTCACGTATGAAGGACGCTTACAACAGCGTTGTTGACACCATAACGAATTTCAGGTCATCGGCGCAGATGCCTCTTACCATAAGCGAGGCGGATTATGTTAAAGTGCTTGAGGCTGTGCGCTGTGAGCAGCTTATGCTGTTTTATCTTTCCGACCGCACCCTCGGAGATTTTGACACATTCACTCACTCATACACCATCAATTTCACATACAAATACGATGTGGAAGAGGCAAGCGAGATGCTGAGGGAGACCGAGGCGGCTGCAAAGGAGATAATCTCACAGCTTGATGACAATATGTCCGATTACGAAAAGCTGAAATATATCCACGATTACCTTGTGCTCAATGTGGAAAGCGCTGTTGAGGGGGATTATGTGGATTCGGTCTACGGGGCGCTGGTGAACAAAAGGGCGCTGTGCGAGGGGTATGCAAAGGCGTTTTCCTATCTCTGCAACCTTATCGGCGTGGAAAATATGATAGTTACGGGCTACACGGGCGTTGACCATATGTGGAATATGGTGAAGCTGAAGGGAAGCTGGTATCACGTGGACATCGGCTGGGACCAGCCCTCGGAGGCGCTGAGAGAGCGTTATCCCGACCTTATACTGTATCAGTATTTTCTCGTTGACGACGCTGTTATACAGAATAACCGCAGCATAAACAACTATTTATGCGCTCCCCCAAAGGCTGAGACCGAGACGATGAATTATTTCGTTTATGAGGACAGGTATGCTGAGGATTATGACAAAGCAATTGAGATAATCACCGATTCGTGCAGGGAATGCATTGACTCGGGGGAAAAATATTTTATGCTGAAATTTGATTCGTCGAATTTATGCTTACAGACCATTTCACAGCTTATAAAGCCCGACAGTGACGGCGTTTCGGACATTGACAGGATAGTTTCCGAGCTTAATTTCAGGGGACAGATAAGCTACATTGATTATTACAAGCAGTACCGCATACTGATCTTTGTTATTGAATGAGAAAGGAATTATCACAGATGGAACAGGAAATTACGGTCAAGGAGCTTGGCGGGCTTTCTCCCGACAGCTTTATGCTTATTGATATCCGTGATGAATATGCTTTTGAGTTCGGTCACATTGACGGAGCGGTGAACATTCCCCAGAATGCTATTTCGGAAAAGTACGCTGAATTTCCAAGGGACAAAAAGCTTATCATATGCTGCAAGAGCGGGGCTATCAGCCGTGACACGGCGGAGGAGCTTTGCAGCGAGGGGTATGATGCATACAATCTTTCGGGGGGCTACTGCGAATGGCTGAGGGAAAAGCTTGAAAATGCGGAGATCACCGAGGGCGTGGAAAAAAGCATAAGGAAAAAGTTCAGCAAGGTGATATGGAGCCGATTTGCCAAGGCTGTGACCACCTATGAGCTTGTGAAGCCCGGGGACAAAATTGCGGTGTGCATTTCGGGCGGCAAAGACTCTATGCTTATGGCGAAGCTTTTTCAGGAGCTTAAAAGGCACGACAAATTTCCATTTGAGGTAGTTTTTCTTTGTATGGACCCGGGGTACAGCCCCGAAAACCGCAGCATTATCGAGAAAAATGCGGCGGCTATGTCCATTCCGCTGAACATTTTTGAGTCGGATATTTTTGAGGCTGTTTACAATGTGGAGAAAAATCCCTGCTATCTTTGTGCAAGAATGCGCAGGGGGCATCTTTACAGCAAGGCCAAGGAGCTTGGGTGCAACAAAATTGCTCTTGGTCATCATTTTGATGATGTTATCGAGACGATTTTAATGGGTATGCTTTACGGCGGTCAGGTACAGACGATGATGCCGAAGCTCCACAGCACCAATTTTGAGGGTATGGAGCTTATCCGTCCTCTGTATTTTATCCGTGAGGACGATATCAAGCACTGGCGGGATTACAATGACCTGCATTTTATTCAGTGTGCCTGTCGGTTCACGGACACCTGCACAACCTGCACTCCCACCAACACAGGCTCTAAGCGTCAGGAGATAAAGCGGCTCATTGCGGATATGAAAAAGGTGAATCCGCAGGTCGAGATGAACATTTTCCGCAGTGTGGAGAACGTTAATCTGAACACGGTCATTGCTTACAAGGACGATAACGGGAAGCATTTTTTCCTTGATGATTATGATGAGAAGAGCAATTTATAATTTATCCATTGACAGAGGCTTTATTTTATGATAAAATGACATTTGTAAAACCTGTAGTGGATTTTTCCTGACAAAATATGTCACCTTTTCGCCACACAACTTTCTTTGGGAGTTGTGTGGCTTTTTGTGTTTATAAGAAAGGAGATTTTATGGATAAGGATTTTATGAAAAAACAGCCTGTTTTCCCCCTCATTATGTCGATGTCCCTGCCCATGGTAATTTCGATGCTTGTAAATTCGCTTTACAACATCATTGACAGCTTTTTTGTGGCGAAAATAAGCGATGACGCTATGACGGCGCTGTCGTTGGTTTTTCCCGTTCAGAATTTTATTAATGCGGTGGCTATCGGCTTCGGCATAGGCATTAATGCGGTCATTGCCATTCATCTTGGTGCGGGAGAGGGCGGCAAGGCGGACAAGGCGGCTTCTCAGGGGCTTTTGCTGTCGGCTGTTCACGGGGTACTGCTTACGGCGGTGTGCATTCCGCTGATGCCTGTGTTCCTTGGAATGTTTACAGATGCAGAAAACGTCGTATCGCTTGGAGTGCAGTATTCGGCTATTGCCTTTTTGTTTGCGCCTGTTATTATGCTTGGGATATCCCTTGAAAAGATTTTTCAGTCGGTGGGTATGATGAAGGTGACGATGATGAGTATGCTTTGCGGCTGCATCACCAACATTATACTTGACCCTGTGCTTATTTTCGGGCTTGGCCCTTTTCCGCAGCTGGGTATGCATGGGGCGGCTGTTGCTACGGCGGCGGGACAGGTGCTGACGCTTATCATTTACATCGTGGTGTATTTTGTGAAAAATATGCCTGTGAAGATAAGCGTGAGGGAGCTGAGGCCTGACGGAAAGCTTATGGGGAGAATGTATTCCATCGGCATTCCTGCGGCTCTTAATCTTGCTCTCCCCTCTCTGCTCATTTCGGCGCTCAACGGCATTTTGTCCGTTTATTCGCAGAGCTATGTGCTTGTGCTGGGAATTTACTACAAGCTCCAGACATTTTTATATCTCCCCGCAAACGGCGTTATTCAGGGAATGAGGCCTGTTATCGGGTTCAATTACGGTGCGGGGGAATTCGGTCGTGTGAAGAAAATTTACAGCACGGTCCTTGGAATGTGCGCTGTTATTATGACGGCGGGAACGGTGATATGCCTTGCGATACCCGCACAGCTTATGGGGCTATTTACGGAAAATCCCGAGACGGTGCTTATCGGGCAGAGGGCTTTGCGGATAATTTCAGCGGGATTTATCGTATCGGCGGTCTCCGTTGCGGCTTCGGGCGCTCTGGAGGGGCTTGGAAAGGGTATGCCGTCACTGCTAATATCACTGCTCAGGTACATTGTGATAATACTGCCATGTGCGTTCGTTCTTTGCAGGGTGTGGGGCGCTGACGGAGTATGGTGGGCTTTCCCAATTACCGAAGTCATCGGGGCGGTGCTTTCGGCGGTTATCTACAGAAAGGCTGTCAGGACGGAATGATACCAATTCGCCGATAAAGCTATAGACAAAAAAATCATCGCATAATCATTTTGCCTGACTATGCGATGATTTTTTTGCAGCCATTTAAAAAGCACTTTTTGTAAAATATTTTTTATGACAAACTATCCAGATAATCATATCCGCACTCGTCCAGATATGCATAAACTATTTTTTCTGCATAATATTTTGCCTGACGTTCCTCTTGTTCAGGCGTTAAGTTCCAATCGTTTATCCATTGAAAATAATGCGTCAGCTCATGTGCTAAGGAAGCAATACTGCTGCATAATGCATTGAACTCATCATATTTGGCTTTAAGTTTATTATAATCACCTGCCGCAATTTTAATATACGGCTCTGCCGTTCTGTCAAAGGGTCCCCAGAAGGTAGCGGATACATTTTCACCGTCAAAAGCTCTTATATAACAAGTGCTTTTCAGATATACGTTAACACGGATCGGAAAAATATAATTTTTTCGCAGCCATTTTGCAAAATCGTTGAAAAAAGCTTTAACTTTCCGTCAATTTCCTTGCAGTAATGCATTTGCAAGGAGCTTCTG
>CAMBJF010000023.1 GCA_945867875.1 uncultured Ruminococcus sp.
TTCTAAACATTCTTTTGTTTTTTCAGCTGTCTACTTGACAGGGGGCACTTCATTCTGACTTTGCGCCTTTTTGTATATGTATAGGAGTGATAATATGACGACCCTCTGCGCCATTATAAAAAAGCAGGCGGAGATAAATTTTATAAACCTTGAAACTGCCCTCAGGACCTATGACCGAAATGCCCCTGTCTGCGGCACACCCGCCTGGAGATATGCCTATCACACCATACATTCGGCTGATAAATGGTTCTTTGACCCTACAAATTTCACCGAGCCAACCTTTCACAAAAACGGTATGGATAACCCCGATAACCCCTGTGATATAACGCTCACCGATGAGGAGCTTCTTGCGTATTTGAGCGCAGTTCGGAAGAAAACGGCGGACTATCTCGATACCCTTACAGATGAAATGCTGTACGAAAAGCCGACCGTATGCCCCTACACCCGCTTCGAGCTTGTGCTCCTCCAGTTCCGCCACATTTCGTTCCACACGGGAATGATAAACGGTCAGACTACGGAGCTTACAGGCAAATTCCCCGTGTACGTGGGCGCAGAGGGGGTTGACAAGCTTGCAAAAAGCCTCTATGACGAGTGATATCACACCTTCACGTGCTTTAGATATTCCTTTACGTTTTCAATGTAATCGGCGGCAATGCTGCTGAGACGGCTGTGCTTTTTCACAATGTAGCCTATCTCCATAGTGACGTTGCGGTTGCTTTCGTCCTCTCGGAAGGGCACGGCAATAAAATTTTCACCGTTCAGCTCCTCGCAGATTATGCCGGAGCAGAGGGTGTAGCCGTTGAGCCCAACCATAAGATTCAGCTGGGTGGCACGGTCATTTGCGGTGATAGTCTGGGGATATTCGTTCTCGCTGAGTATCTCCTCCGCAAGATATACGGAGCTTTGGGCTCCCTGTTCAAAAGACAGCCTTGGATAATCCCTGAGCTGTTCAAGTGAAATGGAGCTTTCCTCCGCCAGCGGGTGATTTTTCCAAAGATATACATATGCACGGCAGTTTATCAGCGGGAAAAAGTCAAGATCGTTTTCACGGAGCAGCTTGTCGATTATCCTGCGGTTGTAGTCGCTTTTGTAAAGAATGCCGAGCTCGCTTCGGAGACTGCCCACGTCGGAAATGACCTCAAGGGTCTTTGTCTCCCTTATGGCAAACTCAAAATTTGTGGCGCCGTATTTTTTCACCGTCTCCACAAAGGCTTTCACCGCAAAGGAATAGTGCTGGGTGGAGATGCCGAATTTGCGCTTGAAGCTGCCTGCGGCGGAGTAGCGGTCAGTGAGAAGCTCATACTGCTGATAAAGCTGCCTTGCGCCTATGAGAAAATCCGCCCCCTCGTTTGTGAGCATCACGCCCTTGGCGGTTCGGCGGAATATCATTATCCCAAGCTCCTTTTCAAGCTCCTTTACGGCGCTTGTGAGAGAGGGCTGGGACACAAAAAGCTGCTCTGCGGACTTGTTCATCGAGCCTGTGTCCGCTATTGTGATAACATATTTTATCTGCTGGAGGGTCATTATTATGCGTCCTTTCAGTTAGGTCTGTTGAACATATGGGCAAAAAATACAGTGAAAATTATTTGCAATATTGTGCATATGTGTGATTTTGTTGGAAATCAGTGAGATATATATGTAAAATAATCGGTATAGAGATACAAATTGTGCAAAGCAGTAGTCAAACTGCCTATTTGTTTTCTATTATACCGAATTTTTTTATTTAAGTCAACACAAGTTATAGGTTTTTTTTATAACTGAGTATAAAAAAGATGAATTTGACTTGTTTGAAAAAGAATGCTATAATACATACATAAACGATAGGATTTAAAGATATTCCAAAAAATATATCGCAGGGAGGGAAGAATATGAAAAACCTTTTGTGCTTCGGAGACTCAAACACATACGGCTACGACCCCGAAACAAAGCTCAGATATGATTTCAGCGAGCGCTGGACAGGCATTCTCAGCAGCAGGCTTTCGCCCCTTGGCTTCCACGTTGACGAGGAGGGCTTGTGCGGCAGAACTACCGATTTCGAGGATACATACCGCACAGGCAGAAAGGGCAGCGACGTTCTTCCCATTCTTCTTGAAAGCCACACTCCCGGCTATGTTATAATAATGCTCGGCACAAACGATTGCAAGAGCTGCTACAGAAACGCTCCCCGTGATATTGCGGAGGGAGTCGAAAAGCTTGTGGCTCAGGTGAGACGGTATGACCCAAGCGTAAAGATACTTCTTGTTTCGCCCATTCATCTTGCGGACGGCGTTGGGGAAAAAGGCTATGACGAAGAGTTTGACGAAAACTCCGTAAGAGTTTCCCGAAAGCTGAAAGAAGCATATTCATATGTGGCAAGAAAAACAGGTTGTGATTTCCTTGCGGCATCAGACCACGCATCACCCTCCAGTGCTGACAGGGAGCACCTTGACAGAGCAGGTCACAAACAGCTCGCTCACGCAATTTTCAATAAGATATCCGAGTATGTGACAGCCTGACACAATAATAAAAAAGGAACGGTCATAAGAAAATATGATACAGATAGAAAATCTTTCAAAGACCTATAAGACCTCGGCGGGAGGCTTCACAGCTCTCTCTGACGTAAATCTCACTGTAAATGACGGCGAGATATTCGGAATTATCGGTCTTTCGGGAGCAGGAAAAAGTACCCTTGTGCGCTGCATAAATTTCCTTGAAGTCCCCACATCGGGAAAGGTAGTGATCGACGGCGACGAGATGGGCACACTTTCTAAAAAAGAGCTCCTCATAAAGCGCAGAAGCATCGGAATGATATTCCAGGGCTTCAATCTTCTTGAACAGAGAACAGTCCTCAAAAACATCTGCTTTCCCCTTGAAATAGCCAAAGTCCCCAAGGAACAGGCTGTGAAAAGAGCAAGAGAGCTTCTGGAGCTTGTGGGGCTTGCGGACAAGGAAAGCTCCTATCCTTCACAGCTTTCCGGCGGTCAGAAACAGCGTGTTGCAATTGCAAGAGCACTTGCGGCGGAGACTAAATATCTCCTCTGCGACGAGGCAACAAGCGCCCTTGACCCCGACACCACCCGCTCCATACTGGACCTCCTCAAAAAGGTCAACAAGGAGCTTGGCGTTACCATAATCGTCATCACCCACGAGATGAAGGTCATCGAGAGTATATGCGACAGAGCGGCTGTCCTTGACGGCGGAAATGTTGCGGAGCTTGCTCCCGTAAGCGAGCTTTTCGCAAACCCCAAGTCGGACATCGCAAGAAAGCTCATTCTCTCCGCTGTGAATACCGCCGAGGAGATAAAGGGCGGCAGAGTGATTCGCATTATCTTCGATGGCGAGACCTCCTACAAGCCTGTTATCGCAAACCTTATTTTAAGCTGTCAGGCTCCCCTCAATATTCTTAAAGCGGACACTCAGGACGTTGGCGGCAAGGCATTCGGTCAGATAATAATAGGTCTCCCCGATGATGAAGTCCTTGCGGAAAGAGTTACAAAATATCTTGATGACAACGGCATAAAATTCAGCGAAACGGAGGCGGTATAAATGTCCGAACTGCTTATAAAGCTCTGGGATTCGGGAACCATTCAGAAAGGCATATGGGAAACAGTTTATATGACCTTTGTTTCCGCATTCTTCTCGTACCTTATCGGGCTTCCTCTCGGCATACTTCTGAATGTCACCGCCAAGGACGGCATTCACCCGATGCCCTGGCTGTACCGCATCGTGAGCATTTTTGTGAATATTTTCCGAAGCATTCCATTTGTTATCTTAATGGTGGCAATGCTCCCCGTGGCAAAGCTTATCACAGGCACAAGCCTTGGAAACAACGCAATGATAGTTACCCTCGTCATCGCCGCAGCACCCTATGTTGCGAGAATGGCGGAGTCCTCCTTCAAGGAAGTGGGCGGCGGAGTTATTGAAGCCGCAAAATCAATGGGTGCCTCCGATATGAGAATAATCTGTCAGGTGCTTATCCCCGAAGCAAAGCCCTCACTTATCGTGGGCAGCGTTATTTCCCTCGTTACCATTCTCGGCTACTCCGCAATGGCAGGAACCATCGGCGGCGGCGGACTGGGAATGATAGCCGTAAGCTTCGGATATCAGCGTTTCAACGATGACATAATCTGGATATGCGTTCTGCTTACCATAATCATCGTTCAGATAATCCAGGAAACGGGTATGCTTATCGCAAGAAAGACAGACAAGCGTATCAGATAAAAGGAGACAGCAATGAACAACTTTTTTACCAAGCTTGTAAGAGCGAATTTCAGATTCGGGCGAATGCAGCGATGTTGCCAGAGCATTGAAATAAAACTCTGAAAATAATAAACTTTTTTAAATATGAAAGGAACCTATCACTATGAAAAATCTCAAGAAAATTTCCGCATTTATCCTCTCCCTCGCACTTTCAGCTGTCGTAACAGGCTGCGGCACAGCTACCACAACTGAGACCGAGACATCTGCTGCTGATGCAGCTGCCGATACTTCCGCTGCTGAGTCCGCTGCCGCTGATGATACAGCCACTGAGGACACCGTTGCTGCCGAGGACGGAACTTCCGACGGACTTGAAAAGCTCGTTGTAGGCGCAACCTCCACTCCTCACGGTGAGATCCTCGAGCAGGTAAGAGATGACCTTGCAGCAGCAGGCTATGACCTTGAAGTTGTTATCTTCGATGACTATGTTCTCCCCAACACATCTCTTAACGAGGGCTCTCTCGACGCTAACTACTTCCAGCACACACCTTACCTCAACAGCTTCAACGAGGCTAACGGCACTGATCTCGTAGCTGCCGCTTCTATCCACTATGAGCCATTCGGACTTTACGGAAACGGCGTTGAGTCCGTTGCTGAAACTCCCGACGGCGCAACCATCATTATCCCCGCTGACGACAGCAACGAGACAAGAGCACTCCTCCTCCTCGAGCAGGAAGGTCTTATCACACTTCCCGAGGGCGCAAATGCCGCTGACGGCGTAACAACTCTCGACATCGTTG
The DNA here is from genome assembly GCA_945867875.1 of uncultured Ruminococcus sp. Lineage (GTDB taxonomy): Bacteria > Bacillota > Clostridia > Oscillospirales > Ruminococcaceae > Huintestinicola. Next base: position 4,977 of record CAMBJF010000023.1, read on the forward strand.
ACAACAAGGGCTACAACATCATTACCGTTCAGGCTGATACAGTTGCAGCACAGTTCGGCAACAGCGACGAAGGCTCTCTCGCAGTAATCAACGGTAACTATGCTCTTGCAGCAGGTCTCAGCATTTCCGATGCTATCGCTTCCGAGGACGCTTCCGGTGATGCAGCTCAGACATATGCAAACATCGTTGCAGTAAGAAAGGGTGATGAGAACAGCCCCAAGACCACAGCTCTTGTAAACGCTCTCAAGACCGACAAGGTAAAGCAGTATATTGAAGATACATACAACGGCGCAGTTGTTGCAATATTCTGATAAATAAGAATTGATATCTGCCGAGTCTGCCGAAAAAATCGGCGGGCTCGGCAAATTTGTTTTAAAAGGAATGACACGATGAAAAAGAATGTAATTATGACTGCCCTTTCTGCGGCACTCATATTCCTCTCAGGCTGCTCAGCTGAGAAAGCAGTTGAAGAGCCTGTTTACACCTTTACCGATGCCCTTGGCAGAGAGGTTCAGGTCACGAGCTATGAAAAAACAGCAGTCCTTTCGGGAAGCCTTGCGGAAATATGGCAGCTTGCAGGGGGCGAGCTTTACGGCGTTACAAGCGATGCATTTGACCGTCCCACACTTAATCTTTCCAAAGATGTGAAGAACTACGGCGGCGTTCACAGCCTTTCAACTGAAAATATCATCGGTGACGGCGTTGATTTTGCCATTGTTTCGGGCACGGTTGCAGACCAGTCAAAGATAACCGATGTCCTCGACCCCGCAGGCGTTACCACAGCCGTTCTTGATGTGGAAAATTTCAATGATTATCTTTCCGTGCTGAAAATTTTCACCGATATAACAGGACGTGAGGACCTTTACGTCACAAACGGCGAGAATGTCCGTGAAAAGGTCGATGAAGTCCTTGCCCGCAGCGAGGGAAAGGAAAGCCACACCATTCTCCTGCTCAGAGCCTATTCCTCAGGCGTTAAGGCAAGGGGCAGCGACAATATGACGGGCGAGATGCTCTCACAGCTTGGCTGCGTGAATATTGCCGACAGCGACAGCTCAATTCTTGAAGAGCTGAGCCTTGAAGCCATTGTCCGTGCCGATCCCGAATATGTTTTCGTCACCACAATGGGCGAGGACGATGAAGCGGCAAAGGCGCAGTATGAAGCTGTTCTCGGCTCTAATCAAGCGTGGGCGGAAATGGACGCTGTGAAAAACGGTAAGGTCTATTTTCTCCCCAAGGATACGTTCCACTACAAGCCGAATGAGCGCTGGGCGGAAGCCTATGAATACTTAGAGGATATTCTTTATGAATAAGAAATTCCCGTCGGGGGCAAAGCTTGCCATATGCATAATTCTGCTCATATTCACGGCAGTCCTTGCCCTCTGTGCAGGCTCACGGTGGATATCACCCATTGAGCTTTTCGGAAATCTCATTAACGGAAATATCTCCCAGGATATGAGGATAGTGCTGTACATAAGGCTGCCCAGATTCTTGGGGGCGGTGCTTGCAGGCTCAGCTCTTGCAGTGGCTGGAGCGGTGATTCAGGCAGTCCTGGGCAACCCACTTGCTGCACCCAATATAATCGGCGTAAATTCGGGAGCTGGACTTTTCACAGTTCTCTGCGCCGCCTTTTTCCCCTCATTACCCTCCCTCCGCCCCGCAGCAGCATTCCTCGGCGCACTTGCCGCCGTAATGCTGGTCTACGGCATTGCACGGAAAACGGGTGCTTCACGAATGACCATAGTTCTCACAGGAATAGGCGTGTCAAGCCTTCTGAATGCATTCATCGACACAGTGACTACCCTTTACCCCGATGTCCTCACAGGCACGGCGGCATTCAAAACGGGGGGCGTTTCGGGAGTGAATATTTCCTCCCTTTTCCCCGCATGGATATTCATAATCATCGGGCTTATAGTCTCATTTATGCTGAGCCACGACCTTGATGTGCTCGCTCTCGGTGAAAATACCGCAGGCAGCCTTGGAATGAACGTGGGCGCTGTAAGATTTGTCTGTCTCACGGCAGCGGCAGTCCTTGCGGGAGCGGCGGTAAGCTTTTCTGGGCTTATCGGCTTTGTGGGACTTATCGTTCCCCACATCTCACGGAAAATATCTGGCAGCTCGGAAAATACTGCTGTGCTGCCTCTCTGCGCAGTTATCGGGGCAATGTTCCTGACCCTCTGCGACACGGCGGCAAGGACCCTTTTTGACCCCTACGAGATGCCTTTGGGAATTGTGGTGTCCTACATCGGCGTGCCGTTTTTCCTCTGGCTCCTTATCCGAAAAAAGGAGGCGAGACACAGTGCTTGAGCTTAAAAATGTAAGCGGCGGCTACGGCAGAAAAATCGTTGTTTCAGATGTTTCTGCGGTGTTCCCCAAAGGGAATATCACATCGATAATCGGCGCAAACGGCTGCGGAAAAAGCACCATCCTGCTTATGTGCGCAGGGCTTATCCCTTGTGCATCGGGGGAGATATATGCAGACGGGGAGGACATTTCCAAAATGTCCCGAAACGCCGTGGCAAGGCGGATATCCTACCTCGAACAGATGAAGAGCATCGGCAGCATATCCGTCCGCTCTCTTGTATCCCACGGCCGTTTCCCATACCTCGGTTATCCGAGGAGATACACCCCCGAGGATATGAAAATAGTGGACAAAGCTCTTGAAATGGCAGGGGCTGCGGACATTGCGGACTGTATGATGAACGAGCTTTCGGGGGGGCAGCAGCAGAAAGCCCGCATCGCAATGACCCTTGCACAGGACACGGACATTATCCTTCTTGACGAGCCTATGACCTACCTTGATTTCAGGCACAAGCTTGAAATATCCGACCTTATCGTCTCTCTTCGTGAAAGCGGCAGAACGGTCATAACCGTGATGCACGATCCCGAGCTTGCCTTTAAGTTTTCCGACAGGATAGCGGTGATGAAGGATGGACATATTATTGCCCTTGACACCCCTGAAAACATCGCAGACGGCAGTGTTCTGGGAGATGCTCTGGGAATAAAGGCGACATATTCCGCCGAAGCGGGAAGATATTTTTTTGACCGAGAGGCAAATTTTGTTAAATAGTGAAAAAATACCATATTAAACAAGTAGGAAATGTATAAATTCTCCAAAGCCTTATAAAACCTATTGACATAGTAGGATTGAAGTGCTATAATAATCTCAGTCACAAAGATGACAGTAAAAATTCCTTTTGGAGCTGAGATTATGAAGCACTTTTTTGTTAGGCCGGTGGGAACTGATTATCGTTTCGGACGATGTCAGTGATCTTTTTTAGGATATGTTCAAATCAACTAAAATAACGAAAAGAGGTCATTTATTATGAAAAAGAATATCAGAGCCATCGCTTTATTATCCGCAGCAGTCATCGGTCTTGTTTCCTTTGCGGGCTGCTCTGACAGCTCAGATGAGGGAACTGTCATCCTTACAAATGTATCCTACGACCCCACAAGAGAGCTTTACGAAGCATACAACGAAATTTTTGCACAGCACTGGAATGAGCTTACGGGTCAGGAGGTTGAGATAACCCAGTCCCACGGCGGCTCGGGCAAGCAGGCTCTTGAAGTCGCCAACGGACTTGAAGCCGATGTTGTCACCCTCGCCCTTGAATATGACGTTAACGCCGTAAGAGATGCAGGTCTTATCGAGGACGGTTGGGTGAGCGAGTTCCCAAATGACAGCTCGCCATACACATCTACCATAGTTTTCCTTGTAAGAAAGGGCAATCCCAAGGATATCCACGACTGGGACGATCTTATCAAGGAAGATGTGGGAATAATCACCCCCAACCCCAAGACCTCCGGCGGCGCAAGATGGAATTACCTTGCAGCCTGGGGATATGCCGACAGAGCCTACGGCGGCGATGAGGCAAAGACCAAGGAATTTATCAAGAAGCTTTACGAAAACGTCCTCGTCCTTGATTCGGGCGCAAGAGGAGCAACAACAACCTTTGTTGAAAACGGTCAGGGCGATGTGCTCCTTGCGTGGGAGAATGAAGCTTATCTTTCCGTTAAGGACTATCCCGACGATTACGAGATAATCACCCCCAGCGTCAGCATTCTTGCTCAGCCCTCCGTGGCTGTGGTCGATAAGGTGGTTGACAAGAGGGGAACAAGAGATGCCGCAGAAGAGTATCTCAACTTCCTTTACTCCGACGAAGCCCAGCGAATCGCAGGGGACAATTACTACAGACCATATAACAAAACTATCCTCAATGAATATGCAGATGTATTCGATCTGAACGTTGACCTCGTTACCATTGCAGATTTCGGCGGCTGGGACGAAGCTCAGTCGAAGCATTTCGCAGACGGCGGCGTGTTCGACGAGATATACGAAGGAAAATAATTTAAAGGCAGGGCACAGGCAGTTATGAAAAGGTCAAACAAAAGAATAATCCCGGGCTTCGGGCTTTCAATGGGCGTGACCGTAACGCTCCTCAGCGTAATAGTTCTCATACCGCTTGCGTCCCTTGTCATTTTCACCGCACAGCTGAGCTTCAGCGACATCATTGCGGTGATAACCAGAGACAGAGTGCTTGCAAGCTTCAAGGTAAGCTTCCTCACAGCATTTGTCGCCTCTCTTATAAATGCAGTTATGGGCGTGATACTTGCGTGGGTGCTTGTAAGATATGATTTCCCGTTCAAGCGAATCCTCGACGGAATGATAGAGCTGCCCTTTGCACTCCCAACAGCAGTCGCAGGCATCGCCCTTACCTCCCTCACAGCGGACAAGGGCATCATCGGCAGCTTTTTTGCAAGGTTCGGCATAAAAATAGCCTACACCCGTGCGGGAATAACAGTAGCACTTGTTTTTATCGGCATTCCCTTTGTTGTAAGAGCAGTCCAGCCCGTTCTTGAAAAGCTTGACGGCTCACTTGAAGAAGCGGCGTCAACTCTTGGCGCAAGCAGGAGCAGAACATTCCGGCAGGTAATATTCCCCGAGATAATGCCTGCGGTTTTCACAGGCTTCGGACTTGCATTCGGAAGATGTCTCGGCGAATACGGCAGCGTGGTTTTCATTGCAGGAAATCAGCCCTTTGAAACAGAGATAACTCCGCTCATAATAATGTCGGAGCTTCAGGAATACGACTACGCCAGCGCAACGGCAATTGCCCTTGTAATGCTTGCGGCATCGTTTCTCATACTTTTTCTTGTAAATCTAATTCAGGTGAGAAACTCAAAAATACTCAGAGGAGGCGGCAAAGGTGCGTAAGGAATCAAAGCTTGTAAAATGGCTTCTTATCGGCATAAGCTTTCTGTTCATCTTCGTAATGCTTGTATTGCCTCTTGTAACGGTAATAACGGAGGCGCTGAAACAGGGTTTTGCGGTATATGCGGAAGCCATAAGCGACAAATACACAGTAAAAGCACTTCTCCTCACCCTTGAAGCCGCTGTTACAGCCACCGTCATAAATACCATATTCGGGCTTTTTGCAGCGTGGCTCCTCACAAAATTCCATTTCAGAGGTAAAAAGCTTTTAGGCTCTCTTATCGACTTGCCCGTAACAGTTTCCCCCATTATCGCAGGTCTCATATTCGTCCTCACTTTCGGACGTCAGAGCGCCATATATCCTCTCCTTGAAAAGCTTGATATAAAGATAGTTTTCGCAGTTCCCGGAATTATCCTTGCAACGGTTTTCGTAACATTCCCGTTCATATCAAGAGAGCTTATCCCCGTTCTTGAAGCCGAGGGCACAGACGAGGAGGAAGCGGCGGCACTTATGGGCGCGGGTGGCTTTACAATTTTCAGAAAGATAACCTTCCCCCATATAAAATGGGCGTTTCTCTACGGCGTTGTGCTCTGCGCAGCGAGAGCAATGGGAGAGTTCGGAGCGGTCTCCGTCCTTTCGGGACATCTGAGAGGAAAGACCAATACACTTCCCCTCCACGTGGAGATACTTTTCAACGAATTTAAATATGTTCCCGCCTTTGCGGTCTCGTCAATACTGGTAATGACCGCCATAGTGATACTTGTCATAAGAAGTGTCGTGGAATACATAGGAAAGAGAGAGTCGGAGAATGTACATTGAGCTTAAAAATATCAACAAAAGCTTCGGCAGCTTCAAAGCCTCCGACAATGTGAGCTTCGGCATCGAAAAGGGAAAGCTTATCGGACTTTTAGGCCCCAGCGGAAGCGGCAAGACCACCATTCTCCGAATGATAGCGGGTCTTGAAGAGCCTGACAGCGGCGAGATAATCATTGACGGCAGGGTCGTGAACAACGTCCCCGCCGCCGAAAGAGGAATAGGCTTTGTGTTCCAGAGCTACGCACTTTTCCGCTATATGACCGTGTATGACAACATCGCATTCGGTCTTAAGGTCTTGAAGCAGGATAAGGAGCAGATACGTGAGAGAGTAACGGAGCTTTTAAAGCTCACAGGTCTTGAGGGGCTTGAAAAGCGTTTCCCGAGCCAGCTTTCAGGCGGTCAGCGTCAGCGAGTGGCGTTTGCAAGAGCACTTGCCCCAAATCCCCACCTCCTGCTCCTCGATGAACCCTTTGCCGCCATTGATGCAAAGGTAAGGCAGGAGCTCAGAAGCAGACTTAAGGATATGATAACCCAGCTTGGTATAACAAGTATTTTCGTCACCCACGATCAGGACGAAGCCATTGAGGTAGCCGATGAAATAATCATCACCAACAAGGGTCATATCGAGCAGTCGGGAACACCCGAGCAGATATACCGCTCACCCGAAACAGAGTTTGCGGCAACATTCTTTGGTCAGCCTGCAATATTTGAAGATTACAGCAGTTTCCATACCTTTGACAGCGTTGAGGGAGCGGACAAGGCAATTATCCGACCCGAATTTGTCAAGATATTCAAGAAAAACGAGCCTCTTAAATTCAGAAGCTCTGTATCCGAGGGCGTTGTGGAGCGCACAGCATTCCGAGGAAGCAGCGTTGAGGTCACAGTCAGGGTAAACGGCGTTGTCCTTACCGCAAGAAGAAGCTTTGACGAGGAAAAAGTATCGGTGGGCGAAAAGGTGAATGTCTTTGTTTACCGAATTTTCGTAACATCGGGAGGCAGAGCGCAGCTCCTTGAAAACAAGGCACTCACGGAAGAATCTGTATTTATCTAATAAGGAGATCGGTTATTATGAAATTCAATACGGCACTCCTGCACAACAGCTTCGGGGAGGAAAAAGCCACAGGCTCCACCCTTACCCCTATATATCAGACCGGTGCATTCGCCCAGGAATCGGCAGAAAAGCTTGAAGCAGTGTTCAACAACAAGGCAGCGGGCTTTGCCTACACAAGAATAAGCAATCCCACGGTGGATTCCTTTGAAAGACGTGCGGCGGCTATGGAAAAGGGCATCGGCGCAATAGCCTGTTCATCGGGTATGGCAGCGGTAACAATGTCGCTCCTCAATATCCTTGAAGCAGGGGACGAGATAATCGCAGGCTCTGCGCTTTTCGGCGGTACTATCGACCTTTTCGGTGACCTTGAAGCCTTCGGCATAAAAACAGTCTTTGCCGATGAGGTAACGGCTGAAAGCGTTGAAAGGCTTGCAACGGATAAAACCAAGGCAGTTTTCACCGAGCTTATCGGAAACCCCAAGCTCAATGTTACCGATATAAGGGCAGTTGCCGATGCGGCTCACGCCCACGGCTTTCCCCTCATAATCGACAGCACCACAGCAACACCATATCTTGTAAATCCCTTTGATTACGGCGCTGATATCGTCGTTCATTCCTCATCTAAATATATAAACGGCAGCGGAAACGCCATAAGCGGCGTGATAATCGACAGCGGCAATTTTAAATGGGATCCCGAGCGCTATAAGGGCTTTGCCGAATACAAAAAATTCGGAAAATTTGCCTACCTTGCAAAGCTCAGAAACGGCATATGGAGAAATATCGGAGCCTGCCTCTCACCGATGAATGCGTTTATGAACTCGATCGGACTTGAAACTCTTGGACTCAGAATGGAATGCCTTTGCAGCAATGCAAAAAGGCTTGCGGAGTTTTTCGAGGAGGACGGCAGAGTGACCGTTAACTATCCCGCACTGAAGTCCGGCCCCTATTACGACATCATCGAAAAGGAGCTTGGTGGAAAGGGCGGCGCAATAATAACTATCCGTGCAGGCAGCAAGGAAAAGGCATTCAGTCTTATAAACAATCTTAAATATGCCTGTATAGCAACCAATATCGGTGACGTGAGAACTCTTGTTATCCACCCCGCCAGCACCATATACACCCACAGCACCGAAGCCCAGCAAATAAATGCGGGAGTTTACAATGACAGTATCCGCATAAGCGTGGGCATTGAAGATATCGAAGATCTTATCGAAGATTTCAGGCAGGCACTTGACAAAGCTTTTGATGCTGATTTATAATTGGCCTGTAGGGTCAATTTAAGACCCGTACAACTAAACCGAAAGGACGAATAAAAATATGGCAGCAGATTACGCAGCTCTTAAAAAGGGCGGATTTATGAGGCAGAAGCAGAAGAACAATTTTTCCCTGAGACTTCGTGTTGTGGGCGGAAACCTGACCTCCGTGCAGCTTGCGAAAATAGCGGAGGTAGCCGAGAAATTCGGTGACGGTCACGTTCATATGACCTCCCGTCAGAGCGTTGAGATACCCTTTATCAAGCTCGATGACATCGACGAGGTAAAGGCAGCCCTTGCGGAGGGCGGCGTTGAACCCGGCGTATGCGGACCGAGAGTAAGAACGGTAACAGCCTGTCAGGGCGCTGCGATATGTCCCTCAGGCTGCATAGATACATATTCCCTTGCCAAGGAGCTTGACGAAAGATACTTCGCAAGAGAGCTTCCCCACAAGTTCAAATTCGGCATCACAGGCTGTCAGAACAACTGCCTTAAGGCCGAGGAAAATGACCTTGGCATCAAGGGCGGCATAAAGGTAAAGTGGCGTGAGAGCGACTGCATCGGCTGCGGCGTGTGCGAAAAAGCCTGCCGCACGGGAGCGGTCAAGATAGAGGACGGCAAGGTCATCGTTGACGAATCAAAGTGCAACTTCTGCGGAAGATGCTTCAAGGCCTGTCCCACAGAAGCCTGGGACACCATTCACGGCTACATAGTTTCCTTTGGCGGACTTTTCGGCAACAGCATAAACAAGGGCGAAGCCATAATCCCGTTCATCGAGGACAAGGAAAAGCTTATGAAGATATGTGACGCAGCAATTGAGTTCTTTGCGGAAAATGCAAAGGCAGGCGAGCGCTTCAAGTTCACTCTCGACAGAGTGGGCAAAGACAAATTTGTTGATAAAATTATGGAGGTTTACAATGGCTGAGATCGAATTTGAAATTGACGATAACGTTGATATAACCGATGTTGTGTGCCCCACCACATTCGTAAAGGCAAAGGTTGCCCTTGAAGAGCTTGACGACGGACAGATACTTGCGGTAAAGATGAATGACGGCGAGCCTGTTCAGAACGTGCCCAGAAGCATCAAGGAAGAGGGTCACAAAATTTTGAAGCTCATAAACAACGAGGACGGCACCTTCACACTCATCGTAAAAAAGGTGGGTGACTAATATGCCGGTAAGAGTAAGCGGCGACACATTTGAAGCCGAGGTATTAAAGGCAGAGGGCGCAGTTGTGGCGGATTTTTACTCCGACAGCTGCATTCCCTGCAAAAGGCTCTCACCCGTTCTTGCGGACATTGAGGACGAGCTTGGGGACAAGATAAAGCTTGTGAAGATCAACATAAATTTTGATGCACCCCTGGCTGAAAAATACGGCGTAATGTCCGTTCCCACCCTCCTTTTCATAAAGGGCGGCGAGGAAAAGTCAAGGCTCACAGGCGCAGTAAAAAAAGCGGATATCATTTCTGAGATCGAAAAATTATAATAAAAGGAGAATATCACTATGAAGATCACAGTTGCAGGCGAGAAAAAAGAGGTAAAAGACGGTCTTACCGTTGCACAGCTCGTTGTTGACGAGAAGGTAGAAACTCCCGAGTATGTTACCGTGACCATCAACGATGAGTTTGTTGAGAGCGGAGCATTTGAGTCCACCGTTTTAAAGGACGGCGACAGCGTTGAATTTCTGTATTTTATGGGTGGAGGTATGTGCTAAAAGCACGGCTTTTAGCACCGAGTTTTGCTTTTCGGTCTGCCGACCGAAATTTCCTTGCGGAAACCGCAAAACTCTCGGCAATTTATAAAATATACAGAAAGGGTTTTGTGAACAATGGCATTTACAAATGAACAGCTTGAAAGATATTCAAGACACATCATACTCAAGGAAGTCGGCGCAAAGGGACAGAAGAAGCTCCTTAACGCCAAGGTGCTCATAATCGGTGCAGGCGGTCTCGGCGCACCTGCGGCAATGTATCTTGCGGCAGCAGGCGTGGGAACTATCGGTATCGCCGATGCGGACGAGGTAGACCTCTCCAATCTCCAGCGCCAGATTATCCACTCCACCGCCGATATCGGCAAGGCAAAGGTGCAGTCCGCCAAGGAGACAATGGAGGCTATAAACCCCGATGTCACCGTAAAGACCTACCGCACCTTTGTTACCGGTGAGAACATAAACGAGCTTATCGCCGACTATGATTTCATTATCGACGGAACCGATAATTTCCCCGCAAAGTTCCTTATAAATGATGCCTGCGTAATGGCGAAGAAGCCCTTCTCCCACGCAGGAATAATCCGTTTCAAGGGTCAGCTTATGACCTATGTTCCCGGACAGGGCCCCTGCTATCGCTGCGTATTCAAGAATCCTCCCCCGAAGGACGCTGTTCCCACCTGCAAGCAGGCAGGCGTTATCGGCGCAATGGGCGGTGTTATCGGCAGCTTGCAGGCAATGGAAGCTATCAAGTACATCATCGGTCAGGGCGAGCTCCTCACAGGCTATCTCCTCACCTATGACGCACTTACAATGGAGTTCAGAAAGATAAAACTCCCCACAGACACATCAAAATGCGCAGTCTGCGGCGACCACCCCACCATCACCGAGCTTATCGACTACGAGCAGCACGAGTGCGACGGTGTTCATCTTACAAATGAGGAATGATCTCTTATGGTTAAAATGAAAAAAGCTGATTTTGATAAGATACTCAGACACGCCGAAAGCGTTCTCCCCGAAGAAGCCTGCGGACTTATCGCAGGAGAGATAACTCCCGACGGCAAGGAGATAAAAAAGGTGTATCTCCTCACAAATATCGACCATTCCAACGAGCATTTTTCCCTTGACCCCAAGGAGCAGCTTGCGGCGGTAAAGGATATGCGTGCAAACGGACTTGCTCCTCTGGGCAACTGGCATTCCCACCCCGAATCCCCCTCACGCCCCTCCGACGAGGACAAGCGCCTTGCCTATGACAGCAAAGCAAGCTACCTTATCCTTTCCCTTATGGACAGAGCAGATCCCGTCCTCAATTCCTTTAAAATTACAGGGGATATTGCGGAAAACGAGGGTATAATAATCGAAGATTAATTTATACGGGGAATGATGTCAATGATATATGATACCATAATAGTGGGCAGCGGAGCGGCAGGACTTTCTGCGGCGGTATATGCAGCCCGTGCGGAGCTTAAATTCATCGTTATCGAGAAAATTTATATGGGCACGGGTCAGATAGCCGAAAGCGAGCGTGTGGATAATTACCTTGGACTTTACGGCGAGAACGGCTTTGATCTTGGCGAGAAATTCCGTGCTCACGCCGAAGCTCTCGGAACTGAATTTGCAGAGGGCGATGTTGCAAAAATTATCCCTGAAAACGGCATATATAAAGTCATCACCGATGAAGCGGAGTATGAAGCAAAAACGGTGATATACGCCGCAGGAGCGTCCCACAGAAAGCTTGGCATAAAGGGTGAGGAAGAGCTTGCGGGCAGGGGAGTTTCCTACTGCGCCGTATGCGACGGAGCCTTTTACAAGGGAAAGACCGTTGCCGTCATAGGCGGCGGCGATACCGCCCTCGGTGAAGCCCTTTACCTTTCGGACATCGCCCAAAAGGTGTACCTTATCCACCGCAGAGATGAGTTCCGTGGAAATAAATCCCTTTGCAGCCGTGTTGCCGCAAAGGAGAATATCGAAACGGTAATGAGCGCAGTGCCCGAGGAAATAACAGGCGAGAGCCGTGTTGACGGCATTGTGGTATCAATTGACGGCAATGTGAAAAAGCTTGATACAGACGGCGTTTTCGTAGCCGTGGGAACAGCTCCCGCATCATCGCCCCTTGACGGCGTTGTAAAAATGAACGACGGCGGCTATATCGTGGCAGGGGAGGACTGCATCACCTCCGACAAGGGCATTTTCGCCGCAGGAGATGTCCGTGAAAAGCCCCTGAGACAGGTCGTGACCGCAGCAGCCGACGGCGCAAACAGCGTTTATTCCGCTGAAAAATATCTGAGAGAAACAGGGAGGGCAGAGCAGTGAAATATGAAAAGCTGACCACCGATCTGCTTATAATCGGCGGCGGAACGGCAGGCTGTCAGGCAGCCATAACCGTCCGTGAAAGCTCCGATATAAAAATACTCATCTGCGAAAAGGCACACATCAAGCGAAGCGGCTGCCTTGCAGCGGGAGTGAATGCCCTCAACGCCTACATCACCGAGGGACACACCCCCAAGGACTATGTTGAATATGCCCGAAAGGACGCCGACGGCATCGTCCGTGACGACCTGCTTTATTCAATGTCCGAGCGGCTCAACAAGGTCACAAAGCAGCTTGAGGATATGGGACTTGTTATCCTAAAGGACGAAAACGGAAAATACGTTGCCCGTGGAAACCGAAACATCAAAATAAACGGCGAGAACATCAAGCCCCTCCTTGCAGCGGCGGTTGAAAAGCTCCCCGATGTAACGGTGCTCAACAGAGTGAACGTCATCGACATTTCCGTTACCGACAACAAAATAAACGGCGCATTCGCCATTGGCATTGAGAACGATACGTTCTATACCATCGAAGCCAAAGCCGTTATGATAGCCACAGGCGGAGCGGCAGGACTTTACCGCCCCAATAATCCGGGATTTTCCCGCCATAAAATGTGGTATCCCCCCTTCAACACAGGCGCAGGCTATGCAATGGGCATAAAGCACGGCGCAGAGATGACCTCTCTTGAAATGCGCTTTATCGCTCTCCGCTGCAAGGACACCATAGCCCCCACAGGAACTCTTGCACAGGGCGCAGGTGCAAAGCAGATAAATTCCCTCGGCGAGGTCTATGAAACCAAATACGGTCTCACCACCTCCGAGCGTGTTTACGGAACGGTAAACGAAAATTTAGAGGGCAGAGGTCCCTGCTACCTTAAAACCGAGGGCATTTCCCCCGAAAAGGAAAAGTCACTTATAAATGCCTACCTCAATATGGCTCCCTCTCAGACTGTAAAGTGGATAGAGAGCGGAAAGAAAATTTCCGAGCAGAATGTTGAGATAGAGGGCACAGAGCCTTACATAGTGGGCGGTCATACCGCCTGCGGATTCTGGGTAGATACAGACCGTGCCACCACAATAAGCGGACTTTTCGCCGCAGGAGACGTGGCAGGCGGATGTCCTCAGAAGTATGTCACAGGCGCACTTGCCGAGGGCGAGATAGCAGCCCTTTCCGCACTGAGATATATTTCCGAAAATGCCCCCACCCCCATTCCCGAAGCCGAGATAAAGGCGCATATCACCGAAACTGAAAGCTTTCTCGGAGAGGATAAAAGCGTTTATTCCACCGAGCAGCTTGAAGAAGCGATGCAGACCGCAATGGACGCATACGCAGGCGGCATAAAGACAAATTACCGTTTCAACGAAAAGCAGCTTGACATTGCGGATATGAAAATACGCCGAATAGAAAAGCTGTCCGACTCTCTCCACGCCGATGATTTTCAGGAGCTTATGTACATATATGAGCTGAGGGAGCGCCTTACGGTATGCCGAAGCGTTATCGCACATCTGAAAGCCCGCCACGAAACAAGGTGGCACTGCTTTGCGGAAAATCTCGACTATCCCGAAAAGGACGACAAAAACTGGAGAAAATATGTTAACTCCCGCCTTGAAAACGGTGAGATAAAAATAATTCTCAGAGAGCTGACAGAGGAGGGACAGAGAGTTTATGAGCATAGCCATAAATAAGAGAAAATGCATAGGCTGCGGCAAATGTCGGAATGTATGTCCCGGAACCCTCATAAAGCTTGATGTTTCGGGCAAAGCCTATATAAAATATCCCAAAGACTGCTGGGGCTGCACCTCCTGCATAAAGGAATGTCCCGTTTACGCCATAAGCTTTTTCCTTGGCGCAGATATGGGCGGCAATGGCAGTATGGTGCATACCGAAAAGCGTGACGGACTTCTTCGCTGGGTCATAGAAAGCCCCGACGGAAAGGTAACGAATATCGACATCGACCCCAAGGAGTCGAATAAATACTAAGAATGTGCGGTCATAATTGACAGCTGTTTCTGATTTTTCAAAATAAGAAAGGCAGGTAATAAGCGTGAGTGATCTTTCTCATCTCGACGAGCTTGAAGCTGAGGCTATATATATAATCCGAGAGGTTGCGGCGGAGTGCGAAAAGCCCGTAATGCTCTACTCGATCGGAAAGGACAGCTCGGTAATGCTTCATCTTGCAATGAAAGCGTTTTACCCCGAAAAGCCCCCCTTCCCGTTTCTCCACGTAAATACCACGTGGAAGTTCAAGGAAATGATAGATTTCCGTGATAAGACCGCAAAGAAGCTCGGCATTGAAATGATCGAGTACATAAACGAGGACGGCGTAAAGCAGGGCATAAATCCCTTTGACCACGGCTCCGCATACACCGACATTATGAAAACCCAGGCTTTAAAGCAGGCTCTCAATAAATACGGCTTTACCGCAGCATTCGGCGGCGGCAGACGTGACGAGGAGAAGTCCCGTGCCAAGGAGAGAATATTCTCATTCAGAAATGCGGCACACGCTTGGGACCCCAAGAACCAGCGCCCCGAAATGTGGAAGCTCTACAATCCCAAGATAAACAAGGGCGAGAGCATAAGAGTTTTCCCAATTTCCAACTGGACAGAAAAGGATATCTGGCAGTACATAAAGCGTGAGAACATCGACATCGTGCCCCTTTATTTCGCAGCAGAGCG
>CAMBJF010000024.1 GCA_945867875.1 uncultured Ruminococcus sp.
TACACACTGCATATCGTCGGCAGCGTCAGATGTGTATAAGAGACAGGAGCAGAAAAGCGAGCTTGCCTGCATTACGGAAAATATGAGTGAGGGACTTGTTATTTTCGGCAGCGGCGGAAATATTCTTTCCGCAAATGCAGCCGCACAGCGCATTCTCGGCAGTACTGCCACAGGAAATTACACCCGTCTTTGCCGTGAAAAGGCATATCTTGACGTTGTTGAGGCAGCTCTTGACGGCGAGCACGGCAGCGGACTTCTTGAAAAGGGCGGCAGATATTACAGCCTTACCGCAAGCCCTGTAAATGACGCAAAGAAATACAGTGCCGTGCTTTTCATCGTCGATGTTACCGACAGGGAAACATCGGAAAAAATGCGGCAGGAATTTTCCGCAAACGTGTCCCACGAGCTGAAAACTCCCCTGACCTCCATAATGGGTGCGGCGGAGATAATCGAAAAGGGCATCGTAAAGTCTGAGGATATCCCACATTTTGCGGGAAAGATACACTCGGAAGCCGTGAGACTTCTTGCTCTTATCGAGGATATCATCAAAATATCCCGTCTGGACGAGGGCGACCTTGTACGTGAATTTGAGGAAGTAAGCCTTGATGACATATGCCGAAGCGTTATTTCCGAGCTGAGTGAAAAGGCTCAGAGCCGTGAAATTACCCTTGAAAGCCACCTTGACAAGGTGAAAATGCTTGGCGTTAAGCCTGTTCTTCACGAAATGGTCTGCAACCTCTGCGACAACGCCATTGCATACAACAACAAGGGCGGCAAGGTGGAGCTTTCCCTTGAAAAGACCGACACGGGCTGCATACTTAAAGTTTCCGACAACGGCATCGGCATTCCTCCCGAGCATCAGGCAAGGATATTCGAGCGTTTCTACCGTGTGGACAAGAGCCATTCAAAGGAAACCGGCGGCACGGGACTTGGACTTTCCATTGTAAAGCACGGTGCTGCTCTTCACAGCGGCGTTATCGACCTCAAAAGTGAGGTTGGAAAGGGCACGGTCATTACGATAACATTTTAAAGAGTTTAACAGCAAAACGGCTGCCCATAAAAGGCAGCCGTTTTCTCGTACTCAGCTATTTTGCACAAGCTCGTAGATTTTGACCTCTCCGCCGAAAATTTCCTCTGTTCCGTAAAATTCAAGGTGACTGTCGGGGAAAACCACGTTTTCAAAATTGTCTATAACGTCCTGTTCTGTTATCCTGTCGTTGAAAGCTTCACTGTCAAATAAAATCTGTCCGTTGGTATCTCTGCTTTCCGCAACTCCGCTGTCATTGTCCTTGAAGTCATCGACCTTGCCAAGCTCGTCCGAATCAATGATTATGTAGCATTTATCATTGCGGTCAATTTTTCGGAACTCCTCGGTATTTTCCTTGAATCTGTAGACTGAGCTTACAAATACTTCGTCACAGTTCATCATCTTATCCGCATAGCACACCATCTGCCAAGGATATCCCGAAAGAAGCAGATAAGATGTATTTTCGGTGCAGGTGGATTCAATGCCGCCCTTGCCCGTGATGTTGGCAGGAAAAAGATAACGTTTGTCGCAGTAAATATGGCTGCATACTATTGATACACAGGCAGCTGCGGTCATAATATATGGTACAGCTTTCTTTATCTTAGGAATGACCGACAATATATATTTTATAACCATTGCCGCCGCCAATGTAAGCTGAGGCATAATAAAGAAAAGATATCTGTCGGTGTACATCATCATTGAGTTGATGTTTACGCTCAGAGCCACCGCTGTCATACAGAAAAGCGAGGTTATAACTATAAACAGGAGCATAAAATCAAAATGCTTAAAGAAATAGACTATGCTGTCCTTAGTCTTTCCGACAGCATTTTTGAACCAGACCTCTTTTCTGAACAAAAAGCAGAGCGGTATGCATACCGCAAGCAATGCCACAATTGCGATAAACACATAAGCATATTTTCCCGTTGACCACACCGACACCTTACCACCGCATACTGAATTGACAATGAGTGACAGGCAGGCTCTTATGCCATTGATAAGCGGCATTTTGTATTCGGAGCCGTGATTCAGAACATCATCAAAAAACATATGTACAAAAGTACTTGGGAAAACAACTATAGAAAGCATCACCGAGATTATCATTGAGTAAGCATATCTGAATAGCTCGGTAAATTTCTTTGAAAAAAGATAATAGAAGCAGAAGCAGGCTGCCCAGATGAACGCAAAGGCAAGGAAATAATGGTGAGTGAGTGCGCCAAGGAATGTTACAACAGCAGTTATTATCATATTTTTCACAAAGCTGCCTTCTTCGGTGTAAAGCCTTACGTGGCAGTAAAGAAAAATTATGGCAAACATTGTAAGCAGGGAATACATTCTGAGATATACGTTCAGATTTACAAAGCCCTGTGAAAATCCCCACACAGCGCAGACCAAAAGTGCAATAATATCCGACTTGCACAACTTTGATGCAGCTTTAAACAGAAATATCTGTCCCACGATCATTGCAATAATGTTTATGGCAAAGGCATACCAATTTGAAAAGCTGTCCGGAAAAAGGGAGCAGATGAAATGAAGCAGGCAGTAATAAACAGGCGGGTGAACGTCAAGCTCCTGATTGTACCACACAGAATCAAAGCGGAAACACTCCCCAGGCTGAACAGTCAGATAATTATGCAGGTCTTCTCCCGTGAGCCAGGACCTTGCATCAAGCTGACAGTATCCCACATGAGTTTCTCCGAAAAGAAAGGGCTTATAAAATGAGTTTGCAAGTCCATAGCTCCACGGTTCATCGCTGTGATAGTTTTCCTTTTTATTAATTAAAGTAAAGGATACAATAACTATCTGCAAAAGTATCAAAACTAAAAGGACAATTATTGCAGGTTTTAACGTAATTTTTTTTGAGTGAGTACCGTTTTCTGTTTTTTTGCTCATCTTGACCTCCAAGAGCAGTCACACTTGAAAAAACCTCCGCCAGTCAAAACTGACAGAGGTTTTTATCAGACTCTAAATTGATTAAGTAACGCTAAAACTCAGGTAATAGGTGTAGCTACAGCATCAGAAAGATTAACCTTGCAGTCGCCAGTAGCTCCAGTCTCATTATTAGCCATTGTAGCAGGATTGGGATAACCGCCAATATAAACGTCGGTAGTGGACTTACCCCAAGCAGTTCTTTCACACTGGATACCTGAAGAACCGATTACGGAAGTTGTGTAACCACCGTTAGCAGAAGACATAAGGGACTGGAGGCACGCTGCAAGACCGGTACCGTTCTTAGCGTAAGCCTGATTAGCCAGAGATGCATTAGTAAGGTCAACTTCTCCATATACAGAAGGAGTTACAGAGTAACCTGCTGTACCACAGTTAGTGATGTAAGTGGAAGTGTTTGTGTAAGTGAGCTTAGCGTTTGTGTTAGCTGTGGAGATCTTGGACTGACCAACGTAACCGAGCATAGAGGGTACGAGGATAGCAGCAAGAACACCGATGATTGCGATAACAACGATAAGTTCGATAAGGGTGAAGCCCTTCATCTTTGAATTTCTCATTAGAAATTCCTCCTTTTAAATAAATAATTTTTTGATTTATAAGCTACAGAGTCTCGTCGCTCTGAAGTTATACATTAATTAAACAGGATCCTTGGTAAAGTCCCTTATGGGGAACTGACCTGTGTACAGATGACCTACAATTCCCGGATCAGGATTTTTGAAATCCTCGTCCTGAATGTAAATAGCATTTCCTTCGCCAACGTCAAACTCATACCTGTAAAGTCTGCTTACACAGGAACCACTCTTAACACCGTTGTTTGTTCCGATAAGCTTTACCGCAGCCTCGTTCTCAGCAGTTGTGCTGTAATAATCATTATAAACTGCATAAGCTACTGTAAAAGTGCTGGGATAGAAAGCCACTACCCAAGAACCGCTGAAACCGGGTTCAAGCCTTGATTCAATTCCGTCGGCAATGGGATAAGATGTTTCCGAGCCGATAGTCCTTGAAACATAACCTGTGTTGTCAGAGCCTGTGCTTTTCTTGATGCCGTAGGAATCAACAACAGTGGTCTTGTTAGACTTGTCATAGGCTGAGCTGTCAACGACATTTTCGGTGTTTACCTGTATCCAGCAGAGCCTTGGCGAAGTTCCGTCCGTTATATCGGCGGCCTTTACTCCTCTTGTCTGCTCACTTACCAGATAATCCTGAGCTGCCATAAAGATTTGCTGAGCCTGTTCGTTTGCCGATCTGATCTTGTTGCTTCTTATGTAGTCCATAACGCTCGGCACAAGTACCGCAGCCATTACTGCAATTATTGCAACAACAACTATCAGCTCAAGCAGGGTGAAGCCTTTCAGCTTCCGCCTTGATTTGTTCATTGGACACCCTCCGTTCATTTGGCAGATACCAATGTAGGTCTTGGGTGAGGAGTTTTTCGTTTTCCTCTCTCCCTTGACTGTAATTACATTATAATCTATCTGCGGGTAAATGTCAATAGTTTTCTGATAATTTTTCCTCTAATTTTGTGAATTTGTGGATTACTTCACGTAATCGTTTCAAAACAGCAATTAATCAAGCAAGTTGCACAAAATCTTTGTTTCAAAAGTTCTTAAATCACTAATTTTTATAGTTTTTCATAATGCCATATTTAATATGAAATATATTTTGCACATCAAGTTAAACGTTATCGCCCGTTTTGTACATCTTTATTTCACATTCACTGCAATAATCTTATGAAAAGCTATAAAAATCACACATTATTGCATATTTTTGCACTATACAAAAATCAGTTGGTAAAAATACACTGATTTTTCTGTATATGTTGCCCGACACAAAGGAAAAAGTGTACAATTTTACACTGTCAAAGGGGGGAAGCTCCCGCCTCCAACAGTGTAAAAAGTGCAATTTTTGTATATCAGTTTGCTGCCTTGAGGTAACGCTCGAATTCGGCGATATCGAGGCTCTTTTCTCTTGCGTGCATCTCGGTGATGACACGCTCCTTGACCATACGTGCAAGCTCCTGATCGAGGCAGACCATTCCGTCCTTCTTACCTGTCTGGATAGCGGTCTGGATAAGGTGTACCTTGTTATCACGTATCATAGCCTTGATGGAGTCGGTGGCGTTGAGTATCTCGAGAGCCGCAACTCGGCCTGTGCCGTCAGCCTTGGGGATAAGGGTCTGAGCGATAATGCCTACGAGAACTGTTGCAAGCTGTGTTCTGATCTGGTTCTGCTGATGAGCGGGGAATGCGTCGATGATACGGTTGATGGTATCGGAAGCAGATGTGGTATGAAGTGTACTCATAACCAGATGTCCTGTTTCAGCGGCGGTAACGGCAGCTGTAATGGTTTCGTAGTCACGCATCTCTCCTACGAGGATAACGTCGGGGTCTTCACGGAGTGCTGCACGGAGAGAGAGGGCGAAGGATTCAACATCGTCGCCGACCTCACGCTGATTTATCATACATCTCTTATGCTCGTGAATGTACTCGATAGGGTCCTCAACAGTGATGACATGGGCGCTGCGGTTGCAGTTAACGAAGTCGATCATAGCTGCAAGGGTGGTTGATTTACCGGAACCTGTAGGGCCTGTTACAAGGATAAGTCCTCTGGGACGCATAGCGAAGTCGCCCAGGATAGGAGGAAGATCGAGGTCCTCAAGAGTAGGGATATCGTTTCTCAGCAGACGGATAGCGACTGCAACATCGCCTCTCTGATGATAAACGTTGACTCTGTGACGGTAGCCTCTCTTGGTAACGTATGAGAAGTCGGTATCGATCCTGTTTTTGATATTCTCGATATTTCTTCCGCCTGTCATCTGCTCAACGATCTTCATAATAGCGCCGTCGGTCATCTCGGGGTAGGAGCTGAGCTTACGCAAAGTACCGTGGAGACGGACGATAGGCGAGATCTTTGTTGTGAAGTGAACATCGGAACAGCCGAGAACACGGGCTTCATCAAGGATCTTGTCAATGTTGATGACAACTCTTTCCGCAGGCTTTTTTTCGATATCAATATCCATTTTATCCTCCAATCTGCCGCTGGGCGGCAAATAAAATAAATTTTAGTGAAATTAAACGGCGAATGTGAGCTTTACCAGCTCGTCCATAGTGGTCCTTCCCATTTCAACAAGCTCTGCAACGTTGTCACGGAGGAGCTTGCAGCCTTCCTGTCTTGCCAGCTGGGAGATAGCGTCGGTCTTTCCGTCAGCGGCGATAAGAGAGGACATTGCAGGTGTACAGAGAAGTATCTCATGGATAGCGGTACGTCCTGTGTAGCCTGTGTTGTTGCACTTGGGACAGCCGCAGGCATCATATATGGTAACGGACTCGGAAATTCCCAGGAGCTCGTTTTCCTCTGCTGTGGAAACTCTGGGGGTCTTGCACTCGTCGCAGACTACCTTACAAAGTCTCTGAGCAACGATACCGATAAGAGATGTGGCAACCATGTAAGGCGCAACGCCCATATCCACCAGACGGGTGATAGTGGAAGCAGCATCGTTTGTATGAAGTGTGGAGAGCACCATATGACCTGTGATAGCGGCTCTGATAGCGATCTCGGCTGTTTCCTGGTCACGCATTTCTCCGACCATTACGATATCGGGGTCCTGACGGAGGATAGAACGGAGGGCAGCGGCAAAGGTCATACCTGCCTTTGCATTAACCTGACACTGGTTGATGCCTTCGATGTTCTTCTCGACAGGGTCTTCGACGGTAATAACGTTAACGTTTGGCTTTGCAAGCTCACCGAGAGCGGCGTAAAGGGTGGTTGTTTTACCGGAACCGGTGGGACCTGTTACCAGCATAACTCCCTGTGGAACCTTGATAAGTCTGGAAAATCTGTCGTAGTTGTAGTCGGTCATACCGAGGTCTGTGATCTTACGCACACCAACATCGCCGGTGGCAAGGATACGGATAACGCACTTCTCGCCGTTAACGGTAGGAAGGTTAGATACACGGACATCAAGGGTAGTTCCGTCAACGACCTGAGTGAAACGGCCGTCCTGAGGGACTCTCTTCTCGGCGATGTTCATTCCGCTGATGATCTTGATACGTGTGATAAGCGAGTTATGTACAACATTTGAAACGTTCATCAGCTCGATAAGGTCGCCGTTAACACGGATACGGATACGTGTGTAGGTCTTGAACGGCTCGATATGGATATCCGTTGCATCCGCACGGAAGGAGTTCTCAACGATAGTGGTACAGAGCTTAACGATAGGAGCGTTATCGACTCTCTCTGCTATCTCCGCAGCAGCCTCATCAACTTCCTCATCGCCCTTGAACTGGTCCTCGACGGAGCTGATAACGTTGCCCACGTTGGCGTTGGAGTAGATCTTTCCGATAGCCTTTGTGATAGCCGCCTTTGTTGCCAGCACGGGCACAACGTCCATACCCGTTGTTACCTTGATATCCTCGAAGATGTAGAAGTTAACGGGGTCGTAGGAGGCAACTGTGAGACGCTTACCTGTTATCTTGATAGCGATAATAGTGTGCTTTCTTGCGAGAGCCTCGGGTATCTTCTTTACCGCTTCCACATCAATAGCGAACTCGGGGTCGTCAAGATCCACGAATGTCAGATTATTTTTCCTTGCCAGGACCTGACCGAACTGAACATCGGTCACATAGCCAAGCTCAACAACATAGTCACCGAAAAATTTTCCGGGGGTGTTGTCATTCTTTTTGGCATCGAGGGTAGCCTGGAGCTGCTCTTCGGTAATTATTCCCTCGTTTACCATATACTGGCCAATAGGAATATTCTTCATAAGTGTTTAAACTCCTTCTCCGCAGACGAGTGATATGATCCGTTCGCCCTTCTGCGGGAAAAGCGTCGGAATATATTTTTGCGGAAAACCGCATTTTAGCTTGAAAAAGCAGGGCAACTGTGATAATATAATAAGTAGCATTGCCGCTTTCGGCGGACAGTACGAATTTTCACATTAAAAGGAGACTGATAAAATGAGCAGCCTGAGCCTTGAGACCCTGGAAACCATAATGACAGTCATCACCTATGTTTTCGTGTTCCTTTTCGGAATATGCATAGGAAGCTTTCTGAATGTCTGTATCTACAGACTTCCGAAAGGCGAATCTCTCATCACCAACAATTCTCACTGTATGACCTGCGGAACGCAGATAAAGCGTTATGACCTTATCCCCGTGTTCAGCTGGCTGATACTCAGAGGAAGATGCCGTGCCTGCGGAGCTAAGATAACTCCCCGATATATGATAATCGAGCTTATGACAGGCATTGTTTTTCTCGGAGTATTTATGCGCTACGATTTTCTGACATATGGGCTTTATCCCGTAATGCTCTGTCTTTTCCTGTCGGGACTGATAGTTCTCTGTTTTCAGGACATCGACACTCAGGAGATGTGTGTTTCCGTTCTGATATATACTATCATAATTGCGGCAGCGACCCACGTTCTGAGCTTCATAAAAGGCTCTCACGGATATCTGCTCACATTCCCCGAAATTGACCTTAAAAGCGGCATCATCGGAATGTTTTGCGTAAGCGTTCCCCTGCTTCTTATCGGCTTTGTGATAACTCCCCTCTTCTATAACGCCTTTGTGGACGAGGACAGAAGAGAGCTTCGTGGTATAAAAGCCAATCTGAAGCGTACATCTCAGAGCGACAGAAATTATTCCGTGCTTGTTTCCAAAAAAGAAGCTCTTGAAGCCAAGATAAAGGAGCAGCCTCCTGTTTACGGCTTCGGAATGGGAGATGTGGTGCTTATGGCAGCGGGAGGACTTATGCTTGGAGTAAAAGCCACAGTGACCGCCGCACTTATCGCAATTTTAACGGGTGCAGTTTACGGAATAATACTTAAATCCGTAAAAAAGAATAAAGACGATTCAAATGCATTTGCATTCGGACCTTTCCTTATTGTGGGACTTGCAGTTGGTGCTTTCTTTGGTGGGAGCCTGATAGATATGTACCTTTCAAGGCTCCATATTATTGATTAAAGTAAACTTAAGTTTAAAAAACGACCCGTGCCGTGCGTGGCACGGGTCATTTTTGTTGGATTATTTGAAGTGGATACCGTAATTGTTGCTGAGCCAATCCATCTGTGCCTGATTCAGCGTGTAGGAGTTGTTAGCGTAAAGCTCGGGGAATATCGTCTGATCGAGAATGTACTTGTTGCCTTCACCTGTGAATGTCATTGTGTAGGTAACTGTACCGTCATCATTTGTAGTGATCTTCATTCCAACGGTGTTCCAAGCATCGTTTCCGATGACCAATGAAACAGAGCCGTCGGGATTCTGTGTAGCAGACCTTACGCCTTTGTCGTTATTGCCTGTAACAATGTTGTCAACGGAAATGTTTCCAAGATCAGCAGGTGTTGAGGAACCGCCTGAGCTGCCTCCCGAGCTGCCGGAATTACCCGAATCACCGGAATCTCCGCCTGAATTGCCGCCGCTTGAACCGCCGCCGCCCAGATCGCCAAGGCTGGCATTTCCGCCGGAGCTTCCACCGGAGCTACTTCCTGAATTTCCACCCGAATTGCCGCCATTGTTGCCGCTGTTGTTGCCCGAGTTGTTTCCGCCGGAGGGCTTGTTGCCGCTGCCGGAACCACTGCCCGAACCGCCGCTTGAACTGCTGTCAAGAGAGGGGCAGTTAGCTGCTCCGCCGGGAGTACCTGCGCCGACCGTACCGTTGTTTGTAACATAATCGTACTCGCTCTTCTCGTGTGTACCGTAGGTGTAAACGAAGTAGATAATGTCCTTATCGGTTCTTGTGACAGTTGCAGGCTGACTTGAGTTGAATGTGGGAGAGCTTACGTTGTCTGATGAGTTGAAGCAGGCAAACACAAAGCCGTCCTCATCGTCAGTCATACATCTGAGCTCATAAGTGCCCTTTGTGGGAGCAGTTGAGGTTGAGCTGAATCTTGAACTCTTGCTTGGATTGTAGTAGTAATCACTGTCAACAGTGAGGCAAAGGGTACCGTTGCAGATACGTGCATCAAGGAAATAATCACCCTGTGCGTAATACTCATCGCCGAAAACAAGGTACTGATTTTTTGTACCGTCGGAGCTGAGATTCGAGTATCCGAAATTCAGCGAACCGCTTTTGCCTTCGATAGTGCTGATAAGTCTGCCTGTGAAGTTATTGTTTTTGTAGGTGTAATCATTGCTGCCGTCAAAAGCGATAACTCTGATCTTATCCTTGTTTGCAGCTACAGTGTAGTCGATCTGCTTGCCCGAGTAATCGGAAGGAGCAAGGTCAATAAACTTCTGAACTGCATTATCGGGTGTTCCGCCCTTGATTATGGCGAGGTTTGAAGCATATCGGAGATTTTCGCCAAGATATGTAACTATGGCATTCTCAACGTTTCTCTGATTGTTCAGGACAGCCGAGCTTGAAGCTGTCGATGACAGGGGCTCGATCATTCTGACGATACCCGCCATAAGTATGCCGAACACCGCAATGGCAACAATAAGCTCGATAAGCGTGAAGGCTTTAAGTTTCTTTTTCATAAAAGTGCCTCCTTACTTGTGGAAGTACAGATAACGTGTATCTGTACCGTTCTGAGCATTGTCAGCTGCTGTTCCCGAGCCCTGACCCTTACCTGTGGGAAGCTGATTTCCCTGCATATCGTAGGGGCTTACAACGTAAACGCTTACCTCTTCATTGATAGACCTTTCAACGGCCGTTGAATCGGGATATTTAACGTTGAACTTGATGGTCTTGGCTTCCTGTATCTTCTTTGCCTTGGCTGCGTTGGACTTGCCCTCCGCAGTGGAGGGGCTCTCAGCGTCCGACATCTGCCTGCCGATGCTGTTGTACATTGTGTAGTTTTCCTGTGTGGCAGTAACAAGCTGAGTGTACGCCTGCACAAGGAGAAGGGAGGAAACAGCAAGTACGAGCAGAGCTATAAGGCATTCAATAAGAGTGAAGCCTTTCAGTTTTCTTTTCATAATTCATTCCTCCTAAGATCAGCTTCTGGAGCGGTACATTCCGTTCTTGTTGAGCAGAGGCTTGGAACCGTCATCAACGTAGCCACTTTCTCTGGGAATGTAGCATACACCACAGTGCTGACCGCCTGTGTACTTGTGACAGAAGATAGAACCGAAAATGGTGTATTTATCATTGTCTGAACTCGAGGGTATTCTGTCACCGTAATACCAAGTTTCTCTCTTAAGACCGTTGATATTGGACTTAATGTCAAAAAATACCGTTGGAGCAATGATATATCCGCAGAAAGCAGTCATTCCGCTGCCGCCTGTCTGAAGATTTGCAGTTGTTATGGTCTTGCTTGAGAAATACCAGTCAATGTTGGGGGCTGTTGTGATCTCGCCTCCGAGCTTACCGCTTACAGGGTCGCCGATAACAAGAATATCCTTGCACTTACCGCTGTATATCTCCTCGGTCATAATGCTGAAAGGACTTCCGCCTGAACCGAGGTAAACAGTTTGACCGCTGCCACCCGAAATATTTCCGGGTACTGTAACTGTAACGTGACCGTCGCCGTAAACAACATAAGTACCTGTGAAAGTCTGGTTTGCTCCGCCGTCGCCAAGCTGGAGATCAATATCTCCGGAACGGGCATCAATGAAATAAACCGAGCTGTCACCGCCGTTAGAGGGGATATATCCGCTGGAGCTTATTACTCTTGCCCAGGCAGGCATTGCAACATCATTTACCGTATCACCGCCGCCTGCTGTTACAGTTACAGGAGTAGTCATATTGGTAAACGAGGGGATATTGTCGATATCAACAGGACC
Source organism: uncultured Ruminococcus sp. (assembly GCA_945867875.1). GTDB lineage: Bacteria > Bacillota > Clostridia > Oscillospirales > Ruminococcaceae > Huintestinicola. The sequence continues at coordinate 11,692 of CAMBJF010000024.1, forward strand.
TTCTGTGTCAATACCTGCAATGATAGCTTCCGAAGAAATTGCGTGCTCGAAAACGAACTCGTCAAATGTAAATGAATGTGATGTATCATCGGAATCCATTTTAAATGCTCCCGTATCCTTATCAAAGGAATCCGGGAAAGTTGCTCCAGATTTACCACCTGTAATGGAGCCATAGAAATAATTGCCGTATATTGAACGATGTGTAGGAAGCTTGAAAGAAGATTCATTTGTACCTACAAGCTTGAGCTGAGTACCGTTTACATTAGGAAGTTTAAATTCCTTTCTGTACTGACTGTCGAGAGTCCAAACACCGTCGTCCTTGTCAGCCTCGTAGTCAACATTAAGGTTTATCTTTAATGTTGTTTCAGGCTTTATCAAAGAGGAATTTACTTCGCTCCAGTCGATATTTACCTGATAAGATTTTCCTGTTGTGGGGGTCTGATTCATCTGAATGGTGCAGTCTGTACCCAGAACCTTAAAGTTTACGCCGTCACCATTTGCTCCGCCCGCTTTTGCGTCTCTGAAATAATCATAGGTCTGAATAACGCCGCTTGAATCGGGATACTGATATTTCTCGTGCTGATTAACAAGAATACTTTTTCCGCCAACGGTCTCATAATCGACGCCGCAGATAATGCTGATTCCCTGGAAAACAGTTACTTTATACGCATTATCTACCATTTTTTCAATTCTCTTGGGGCTGTCGGGGCTCAGCGGTGCCTTAGTTACAGGATCGTAATTAAGGTGGAAAGTCGCTGTTCCTGCCGCATCATTAAGTTCAAGATAAACTCTGTCTGCGGGAACGCCGAGGAAATTTGTGTAAACATCGCCGTGAATTTTCTGATTGCAATTGGGGAATGTTGCATTTCCTGTGGGCACAGCTCCCTTAACATATGCCTGTGTGAGCTGAGAGCTTGTGGTTGTGAGGTCAAACTTTTCTGCAAAAATTCTTCCGTAAAATTCCTTAGTGTCAGAGTGAGACTCAAACTGTCTTGTAATAAGATTTACTCTGTTGGTGAGTGAACCAAAGGATTCACCTGAGCTCCAGAGCTGAACTCTTCCTGCATAGAAAAGAGCTCCGTCAACAAGATCATCAGCTTTGGGAGGGTTTGTGTTGATCTTTAAGGTGTTCTTTACAAAGAATGCATCATCTGCGCTCATTGTAACGGAAGGTGTTGCTGTACCTGTGTCAAAGCTGCCCTCAAGGTAGGCATTGCCGGAATATGTGGAATTATTGGTGAGCTCCAGGAAAGAATCGTCCAGAGTTGCAACGTCACCGATAGCTGTAAGTGATGTTGTGGTGTCGAGAGGTCCGAGAGTTGAAAGACCTGTATCGGCATCAACTACCGGCGGAGGGCTGCTGACCCATATCTGAGTTGTGGTTATCTCTTCGCCGTCATAAATAACGTGAGCAGTTACCTTTGCAACGATGTGGTCATCGGAACGCTTGCCGCTCTTGAAACGCTCAGCATATGTTGTACCCTCGCCCATTGCAAGGATTCTTTCAGTTACCTGAACGGTTATCCACGCCTTGGAAGCACCTGTATCGGAAAGCTTTCCGAACTGTGAATTTGTATCGGGATTGCCGTCACCGTCAGTATCGATAGTACCTGCACCGAAGCCGTCGAGAGAGTCGATCTCATAGATAATGGTATCAGCACTCATGCCCGATGCAACAGAACCTGTAAAGGTAGAATACTGATTATAGAACTGACCATATGTGGAAGAGTCACTACTGAGTGCAGATGTATTAAGATTTACATAATACTGCTCTGCCTTTGCATAAAGAGCTGTGTTGTTTCCGTCAGATCCGCTTGTATAGTCAACGGAAGAGCCCTCAAATCCATTGATCTGAGCACTGAGTGAAGACTTGTTGGTATCGCAGTATTCCTTGAACCAGTCCAAATAGCTGCCTGATGCGTCCTTTACCTCCACCTTGGGCTTGTAAAGCTCAAGCTCAATAGATCTTCCTATACAAAGGGGTTTTGAAACTACTGCATTGTTCTTGAGATCCAGCTGATAGTATGTGCCGATGGAAGCATTGGTAGAATCCTTCTGATCTGTAGATTCAGAAAGCTCAGAGAAAAAGTTATCCAGAACAGATCTTGCGGTGTAGTAGCCCTGACTTTCGCTGTATTTTACAGAAGCCCTGTTGTGAGCCGAGTAAACAACAGCTATTGAGCCTGCAAGCAGAATTATCATCACCGTCATAACGGCCAGTATCATTATGAGTACTGCGCCCTTGACTTTTGCGGGACTTTTTTTCGCTTTTGCCGCATTCATAAATAGCCACCCTTTCTAAAAAATTAATATTATGCGCAAAGAAATGTTAAAAATGCTGAGTTTTTATAAACAAGCCCGCCCGAAAAAGCATAGCTGTTTTTTCGGGTCAGACGTGTTATTAAGATTTACTGAGCAGCTTCCTCTGTTGTAGTGATAGCTGCGGGTGCTGCATCAATGTCCTCGGGGTCAAGAGGATAGATCTCATATACAGCAATTGTAAGATCGCCGGAGAACTTAGGAGCATTGGGATCAGCATTGGCATCATTAGCATAGCTTCCCGAGAATGTAAGAAGATAAATGTTCTTGTCATTATCAGCAATAAGCTGGACAGCGTCGAGTACCTGTGCGCTTTCTTCACATTCATAAGAAACGGTTGCAACAGTTCCGCCCACGAAAACGCCCTCAGGCGCGCTGGGCCAGCTTCCATCGGTTGCATAGCCTACCTCGGGAGGAAGCTTGTTTGCAATATCTCCGTTTACCTTGAGGGGATAGGAGATCGCGTTCTTATTATAATAGTATTCAGCAAGTTCAGTGCTTGCGAGAGGATCCATTGTCACACCTGTGATGTTGAATCCGCTTACGGGAGCAAGCATATCCATAAGGTACTTGCTTATCTGATATGTATCGCCGTATTCCTTTTCGCTGAGGAACTGTTCCTGATCTTCAACGATGTTGCCGATATCATCTTCAAGACGCTTTTTCAGAACTTCGAGAGTTCCTATCTTGTCATCGACCTGCTGCTGTTCGGTCTGCTTAGCAGAAAGTCTTTCCTTGGATACCTGGAGGGATTCGTACTTAGGCTTAGCAAAGCAGAAAATTCCGATTCCAAGAACCACGATAACCGATACAACAATGATAATAACTTTATCTCTGTAAGAGAGCTTCATACTCATTCTGCAGCACCGCCTTCCTCAGCTGTATTGTCCTCGGCGGTATCAGCCGCAGGCTCTTCTTCGATCTCAATAGGTCTGAGATTGAACTTGATATCAAAAGTAAATATTGTGTCGCCATCTGCACCCACAAGGCTGGTCTCATCAGCATCAGTGCTTGTAAAGCCGCCATATACGATGTTGTCGAACTCATCAAGGTCGTATATTGCCTGAGCAGCATTATCGGGAGCAAGATTGTCGTCAGTCTGACAGCTGAGGGTTATCTCACCTGATGCAAAGGAAAGCTCGCTGACATAGCAGTTCTGACCCTCGATAGTAGAGAACAGTCTGTTGATAAGCTCTGCCTGAGCGGGATTTTTTGTATCAAAATTCTTGATAGCAGTGTCAAGGTCTGTCTTATAAAGTCCGACCTTGTCGATCTTGCTCTGGGTAAGGTCAACTTCGGCAAGCTTTGCAACTACCTCAGGGCTGTTGATGTACTCATCGATCTCGGCGATCTTCTTGTCGTTGTTGTTGATAGCAGTACCGATACCGAGGTTGATGGCAAGTACCACAGCAGCTGCAAGAACAACTGCGCCGCCGAGAGAAAGGAGGAAGCCTGAACCTGCATCGCTTCGGCCTGCGGAGGAGTCTGTCTCAAGGAGGTTGATACGGTCAACGTCCTTGTTGCTTCTGAACATGGCACCGATAGCGTTTGCATATGTAAGAGCTTCGATATTCTCATAACCGCTGATGCTGGAAGTATTAACGCTCAGCTGGCTTGTAGCGATCTCCATTCCTTCAAGAGCATTTGTAAGACGGATATATTCGCTTGTATCGCCGTAGAAAACAACGTTCTGAATGGGGTTCTGAGGATTTCTGGACTTATGGAACTGAACCATTCTGTAGATGTTCTCGTTAACAGCCTCGTAAACGTAATCCTCGGAGTTGTCATAGTCGAGGGGGTCAATGGAGGCAAAACGTGCGAATGAGAGCTGATTGTTCTCATAGAGGTTGATTGACACGAATGTGGGGTCGACCTGAACTACCAGCATAGGCATCTTGGAGGATACCTTCTTATCGCTGAGGATAAGTCTGGAAATAGCGTTACAGGAAACACATACGGACTTCAGGGAGATATTCAGCATTGAGAATACCTTTCTGAAGCAGTCAACCACTTCAAAGGGGCAGGCAGTTGCAAGTATCTTCTGAGCCTGAACGCCCTCCTCCTCGACCTCTCCTGCGATGGAGTAGGAAATGGAGTATTCCTCGGCAATGCCCATTGTATGCTGCATCTGGTTAGTTACCATTGTGAGCATCTGGGAGCTGGTCTTTGCCTTAGGGATATGGAGCTCCTTGAAGATAACGAGGTTGGAAGAAAGTGTAACAACTGCTTCCTTATCCTCCATATTGTGAGCCTTGAGCTCGTCGTTGATGATGTTTGCTAATCTGGGAATATCTTTTATATGACCGTTTACGATCAGACCCTCCTGAAGGTCAATGGTAGATGCAGCGGAAAGTCTGATCTTTCCTCTGGACTCTGTGCCACGGACAATACGGATATGTCTGTCTGTAATATCAAATGAAAGCATTCTCGTCACCTCACTGATTTCTTTAGAATTTTTATTTACGGGACGACCCCGATAGAATACTCTGTTTTTTTAGGAAATATTGCCCATAGAGTTGTAGATCGCAGGGAGGATACCGGCAATAACAAGACCGATAGCAGTACCCATAAAGATGATCATTACAGGCTCGATAAGACCTACAAGACGTGTGATAGCTTCGTCGGCTTCTTCCTTGTAGAAGTTAGCGGACTTTGTAAGGATAGTATCAAGAGCACCGGATTCCTCGCCGACATAGATGATAGATGTGAACATCGACTCGAAAATGCCTGTTCTCTGGATAGCGACCGAAAGGGTCTCGCCCTGTTTTACCTCGTCGATAACAGTCTCGAACTTTTTGGATATGTAGAGGTTGTTAAGGATATTGGAGGACTTCGCAAGGCACTCTACCATAGGGATACCTGAGGAGTAAAGGGAAGCAAGTGTTGAACCGAAACGTGCTGTATAAACCTTTACTACAAGAGGACCGACAGGTTTCATCTTGATAATGAGCTGGTCCCATTTGTATCTTACATCGGGTATCTTCATAGCATACTTGATAGCGAATACAAGTGCTGCGATAACGAGCGTGATCACCCACCAGTATTTCTTAAAGCCGTCCGAGAAAGCGAACAGTGCGCCTGTCAGACCGTGCATATCCTCTTCTGTGAGGAGGTCTTTAAAGGTAGGCATAATGAAAGTGAAGAGAATGATAACGATAGCAACGCAGAGAACACAGAGAATGATAGGATACATCATTGAGCTCTTGATCTTGTTGTTGAGCTTTGCGTCGCTGGCATACTGATCTTCCATCTTCTTCATTACCTGATCGAGGCTTCCTGAAGTTTCACCCGCCTGAACCATTGAGATGAAGAAGTTGGGGAATGCATCGCCCTGCATCTTGATAGCTTCCGAGAAAGAAGTACCCTTCTGGACCTCTTCGTAGATCTCACGGTAGATCTGCTTGGGAGCTTCCTTTACCTGTTCCCTCTGCATAATGTCGAGACTCTTTACGAGAGTAAGTCCCGAGGTCAGCATAGCGGACATCTGACGGCAGTCATAGGCCAGCTCCTTGGTTGTGAACTTATGAAGATTTTTGCCGCTTCCGCCCTTGGCTTCCTTGTAGCTTGAACAGAAAAGGCCCTTGTCGTGGATCTTCTCGAGAAAATCATTGACATCTTCGGCATTCATTTTCTGATTCTTAACGACTTTGCCCTGAACGTCTGTAGCCGTATAGATAAAAGTCTTCATTAAGCTTTGACACCTCCGAATAAAAAAATAACGTTATACCGGAAATGCAGTGCGGCGCACGCATTTCAAATACTTATCATATTATAGCATTTTGACGAAAAATTAGCAAGATGTTAATTTAACCAAATTGTAACCAAATATTAGGAAGTATTAACCAAATGTATCGAACTGATGTGTTCGGGGTTGTACAAAAACGATAAATGGTGAGAATTTTTAACCTGATTTTCATTTATACGCAACAAATACCCATAATTTTATGTCAAGGTTTTTGGGCATTTTGTTCATAAAGCCGCAGGTTTGTAACCTTTGACAACAAATTATTGCACCCCAAGAAGAGCCTGTGCATTTTTATATAAAATTTTCTCCCTGTCACTTTCGGATATAGGCGTGCTGCGGATAAGAGCAATGTCATCGGCAGGATCGTTCCACGGGCTGTCAGAGGCAAAAAGCACCCTGTCAGCACCGTATTTTCCCACAAGCTCCGCCATTTTTCCGGGGGATATCCGTCCTGCGGCATATGCGGTGTCCACCCACACATCGTCAGCTCCCGCAAGTATCTTCGCCGCCCTGTCCTCTATACAGTTTCCGCCCATATGGGCAAGAACGAACTTCACTCCGCTGACCTTATCCAGCACCCGTGCCATTCTCTCGGGGGTAACGTGGATATCGTTGGGAGAAACGCAGTCAAGCCCTGCGTGCATCACGCAGATAAGTCCGTACTCGGCACAGCGGCGGTATATAGGCAGCATTTTTTCGTCATCAGCATAAAAGCCCTGAAAATCGCCGTGGAGCTTTATGCCCTTATATCCCTTTTCCGCAAGCTCTTCAAGCTGTGCCTCCGCCGTTTCATCGGGGAAAACGGCTCCGAAAGGAATAATGCGTGGCTCTTTTTCCGCAAAGCTCCGTGCCCAGTTGTTTATGCCTTTTGGCTGGGTTGGCTTGGTGGCAACGGGGAGCAGGACCGAGATGTCGACGCCTGCTTTGTCCATACTATTTATAATGCCTTTTGCCGTGCCGTCAGTGTACATTACCTCGGGAAAGTCCGAATCCGGCAGGCTGAGCCTGCAGCCTATCGTTCTATAGTTTGCTTGGACGGCAGACGGACAGCTCGGTAACGGTGCAGAATGTGAAAACGATAAATCGGAATTTGCGTTATGGAGCGTGGCAAGGAGGGAGCTTACAGCACGTTCTGCCAGCTCATCGGGAAATGCGTGAGTGTGAAAATCGATTATCAAAAAAATCTTCCTATCTTCTGCTTTTTTTGTGGTAGCTGTTGAAATTGAACTTGGTAAGGTCACAGATAAAATCCATCATCTCGCCGCTCATTCTGAGCAGTGACTCCATAGTTTCCCCGTCTATTTCGAGGGGAATATCGGCGGGGTACCTTGTTTCGATGTAGTACCTGTTCAGAACGGCGCTTTCGTCCAGCCACTGAACAAAGCTGTCGTCCATCATAGCCGCCTGTTTGCACAGCCATGTCAGGTTGTGACCGTCAAGGAGCTTTCTGCTTTTGAAAAGCAGGTAGCCTTTCAGTGCCTTTTCGATGCACTGCTGGCAGTGGAATGCGGCGGTGTAATAAAGCTTCGGCTCGTTGCAGAGTATCTGCGCCGCCATCATATCCAGAGATGCGTGGTATATCCAGTCATAATACCGCTTGCTGTCGCCTTTTTTAGGTCCTCTTGACATAGAGCAGTTCACCGCCGTTCTCGACTCTGTATGCAAACGAGCAGTCATCTTCGGCGTGCTCGTCCCAGTCTGTAAGGTTATAAACAATAAAATCGCAGGGTACAGGGCAGTCAGTTTTAAGGAGCAGACGGGTCTCAAGGGAGCTTGCGCCAACGCTGTCGGGAACTACCACGCATACCTTGAAGCCTGTAAGTGCTCCCTTTGAATTGTGCTTTTCCGAAACGAGATATATCATACAGGGGTCGCACAGGGCGATGATATCCTCGGTCATTCGGGTGATTATTTTCTTTCCGTCAGTCATAAACATTCCTCCTTCTGGCGATGTTAATATAATGTTTTTTACAGCTTGATTATACCACATTTATCACAAAAAGTCAATTCTATGAAGATACAAAATTTGGTAAAATGTCGAAATGTTAGGTGTTATGGGGCATAAAAAATCCTCCCGATGAGGGGGAGGCGTTTTTATAAATTTAAGAGTTGATATAAGTTAATTAGAGCGTATCTGAAAACTCAAAAGAGTTGTGTCATTTAGACAAAAGCCAAAT